>JAFMDS010000069.1 GCA_017857175.1 Candidatus Nanopelagicales bacterium
TGAATTCCCTAACGGTTGACTGCATTTGTGTCTTGTCGGATCAAATAGATTTATACTTAGAAACAGTAGAGCGCAGAAACGCGCGAGGGTCAAGCATCACTAACGAATTTGCGGCAAGTCTTGCCCATCAATGTTTCGGGTGATGATTCGATCATCGAGGGGTTGGGTGAGTGTGAGGTCGAGCCAGATTTCGTCCGTGAGTTGATCGGCTGGGCAACTGTTGCTGCGAGGTCTGATCAGGTTCACTGCGGTGGTGATGGTCTCCGGTGTTTCCGTTGCGGTGATGTCGAAAGTGTTGGTGGGGCAAGCGCCTTCTTTGGGTAGAGCAACGAGGACTTGAATGACATTGGGTTCAACGGTTGGCCGGTAGCCCGTTGGTTGGAGTTGCTCTTCAACTTCACCGAGGAAGGAAAATGGTCCACCGCCAGCAACAAATCCCCAGAGGGTGAAAATTCCGAGGCTGATGACGGTTAAAGAGAGAAACACCCCGAGCCAGCGGGGAATTCCCTTTTTGGGCCGATCGAACTCATTGACACCAGGAATGAGCGGGCCTCTAGTCATGGGTGATGCCCTGTGTCATGGGACCAGCGTAACTGCTTGAGAGCAATTGTTGGCACGCATTGAAAAGACCGACCCTGTGTTGTTCGGGTCGGCCTTTTCAATGAACTTTTTTGATGGCAGCGATTAACTCAACTGCTCGCCGGCTGCTTCCATGGGAGGTGTGTCGGGAAGTTCCACCCGCGGTGTTGCGGTGAAGGTGAACTCGCGTTCATCACCTTCGCCTTCAACACCGACAACGACAATGCAGCCTGGGTTGAGATCACCGAAGAGGAGTTTCTCGGACAGTGGATCCTCGATATCGCGCTGGATGGTGCGGCGCAGTGGCCGTGCACCCAGAGATGGGTCATATCCGCGCTTGGCCAGCAACTCCTTGGCCTCGGTGGTGAGTTCGATGTCCATGTCCATTTCCTGCAGGCGCTTTTCCAAACCAGCAACCATGAGATCAACAATTTCAATGATCTCAGGCTGACTGAGCTGGTGGAAGACGATGACATCGTCAATGCGGTTGAGGAATTCAGGGCGGAAGTGTTGCTTGAGTTCTGTCTGAACTTTGCCCTTCATCTGCTCGTAGGCATTGCCTTCATTGTCATCAGGAGCGAATCCAAGGTTTTGACCCTTGGACACATCCCGGCTGCCCAGGTTGGTGGTCATAATGATCACGGTGTTCTTGAAGTCAACAACACGACCTTGGGAGTCGGTCAGTCGACCTTCTTCGAGCACCTGGAGCAATGAGTTGAAAATGTCCGGGTGGGCTTTTTCGACTTCATCGAAAAGAACAACACTGAATGGTTTGCGGCGAACCTTCTCGGTCAACTGCCCGCCATCTTCATAACCAACATATCCGGGGGGCGAACCAAACAGGCGCGATGCCGTATGACGCTCGCTGTATTCGGACATGTCGAGTGCAATGAGTGCGTCCTCATCACCGAAGAGGAACTCGGCGAGAGTCTTGGACAACTCGGTCTTTCCAACACCCGATGGTCCAGCGAAGATGAATGAACCGCTGGGGCGCTTGGGATCTTTGAGTCCTGCACGCGTGCGACGGATCGACTTGGACAGAGCCTTGATGGCCTGCTCCTGACCGATCACGCGGCGATGGAGTTCTTCCTCCATGCGCAGCAACTTGGCAATGTCGTCTTCGCTGAGATCAGAAACAGGAATACCTGTCATGAGGGCGAGGACTTCACCGATCAACTTCTCATCGACTTCAGCAACAACGTCAAGGTCGCCTGCTTTCCATTCGCGCTCACGTTCGGCGCGCTCTGCCAGCAGATTCTTTTCGTCATCGCGCAGGCTTGCAGCTTTTTCAAAGTCCTGCGCATCGATTGCTGATTCTTTTGCTTTGCGAACATCAGCGATCTTGGTGTCGAATTCCTTGAGGTCCGGTGGTGCGGTCATGCGACGAATGCGCAGGCGCGAACCTGCTTCATCGATAAGGTCAATTGCTTTGTCCGGCAATTGACGGTCAGAGATATAGCGATCTGACAAACGAGCCGCTGCCTCTAATGCACCATCAGTGATGGACACACGGTGATGTGATTCATAACGATCGCGCAGACCCTTGAGAATCTCAACGGTGTGAGGGACATCGGGTGCATCGACAATCACGGGAGCGAAACGACGCTCAAGTGCTGCATCCTTTTCGATGTGCTTGCGGTACTCATCAAGTGTTGTTGCACCAATTGTTTGGAGCTCACCGCGAGCAAGCATCGGCTTGAGAATGCTGGCTGCGTCAATTGCACCTTCAGCAGCCCCTGCACCAACAAGGGTGTGCATTTCATCGATGAACAGCACAATGTCACCACGCGTGCGAATCTCTTTGAGCACTTTTTTCAAACGCTCTTCAAAGTCACCGCGGTATCGGCTACCAGCAACAAGTGCACCAAGGTCAAGTGTGTAGAGCTGCTTGTCCTTGAGTGTCTCGGGAACTTCACCGGCAACGATGTCTTGAGCCAGACCTTCAACGATCGCGGTCTTTCCAACACCAGGCTCACCAATAAGAACAGGGTTGTTCTTGGTGCGGCGGGAAAGAACTTGCATGACCCGCTCAATTTCCTTGGCGCGGCCAATGACCGGGTCAAGCTTGCCCTCACGCGCAGCAGCGGTGAGGTTGCGGCCGAACTGGTCGAGCACAAGTGAAGTGCTGGGCGTGCCCTCGGCAGGACCGCCAGCATTTGCGGGCTCCTTGCCCTGGTAGCCGCTGAGAAGTTGAATGACTTGCTGGCGAACACGATTTAGGTCAGCGCCTAGTTTGACGAGCACCTGGGCTGCAACACCTTCACCCTCGCGGATGAGGCCGAGAAGAATGTGCTCGGTGCCAATGTAGTTGTGTCCCAGTTGCAGGGCCTCGCGCAGCGAGAGCTCAAGAACTTTCTTGGCACGCGGGGTGAACGGGATGTGACCGCTAGGAGCCTGCTGGCCCTGGCCAATGATTTCTTCAACCTGGGAGCGCACTGCTTCCAAAGAAATACCGAGGGACTCCAGGGCCTTGGCGGCAACGCCTTCGCCCTCATGGATGAGGCCAAGAAGAATGTGTTCGGTGCCAATGTAATTGTGGTTGAGCATGCGCGCTTCCTCCTGCGCAAGCACCACTACCCGGCGGGCTCTGTCGGTAAACCTCTCGAACATGCGTCACACTCCTTAATCGGCCGCATCAGTCTGCTGGCTGAGGCAGATCTCCATTGTGCCCCACGAATGCCCATTGGGATACCCGAGAAGGGCGTTCGGGCGTACGCCCACCGCGAAATCACGAACGAATCCCTCAAGATGCTGTCCTGGGGTCATCACGGGAAATATGCAAGAAATATGACCTGGGCCACAATTAATCCGTGAATGTCGATTCTTCCGCTCACCTGCGCGCCAATATCCGAACTATGGGTGACCTTTTGGGCCACACCCTCGTTCGACAGGAGGGGCAAGCTTTGCTTGATTTGGTTGAGCAGGTGCGCAAACTCTCACGTGAGGATCCGGCCGCCGCAGCCAGTCTGTTGGGCGCAGCGAGCCTGCCCGAGGCAACTCTGCTGGCTCGCAGTTTCTCCATTTACTTCGATTTGGCCAATGTTGCCGAGCAGGTTGAACGCACCAATGATGTGCTCGATGCCTACCGAAGCGCGGGAAGCCCCCTTCAGCGTGTGGTGCTCGAAGCGCAAGAAATGGGCGGATTTACCGCGGCCGATGTTGACCGCGTGGCGCGGAATCTCTCCGTTCGCCCAGTTTTCACCGCGCACCCCACCGAAGCTGCGCGCCGCTCCGTGCTGTTGAAGTTGCGTCGTATCGCTGACACATTGCTTGATGCAACGTTGTCTGATGCAGCGCGCGAGGCACGCCTCGCAGAACTTATTTCGTTGCTGTGGCAGACAGACGAGTTGCGGTTGGAAAAACCACAAGTCCTCGATGAAGCCCGCAACGCTCTCTATTACGTCAACGACTTAACTCGTGGTCCACTCGGCCAAGTGCTCACAGACTTGGCACACACTTTTGAAGCTCTCGGTGTCAGCACACCCGTTGATTCACGTCCGGTCAGTTTCGGTTCGTGGATCGGTGGGGACCGCGATGGCAACCCATTTGTCACACCACAGCTCACTCGCGAAGTAGTCACATTCCTGCGTGAGAACGCACTCACCGACCTGCTCCCCCACATTGATCGGCTGATAGAAGACCTATCCATTTCGCAGCGCATTGTTGGCACGTCACCAGAACTCTGGGAATCAATTAATGCAGACTTGGAACGGTTGCCTGAGTTTGACAAGCGGCTATTGAGACTTAACACGGAAGAACCCATCCGCATCAAGTTGACCATCATTCGTTTGCGCTTGCACCTGACACATGATCGACTCGTTGCCGGATCTGCTCATCAGTCTGGCCGTGACTACGCCAGCACTCGCGAGATACTTCATGACCTATTCATGATCCGCGATTATTTGTTGTCGCACAATGGCGAACTAGCAGCACATGGTGTTCTTGATCGAGCGATCCGCGTTGTTGCCAGCGTTGGATTGCCATTGGCCACTCTTGATATTCGCGAGCACTCAGATAAATTCCAGGATGCCGTCGGTCAACTCTTTGCACGCCTTGACGGGTCCAGCGTTGAGGCCTATTTAAGCCTTACCGGCGCTGAGCGATTTGAGCTTTTAGCCTCCGAGTTGGAGTCTCAACGACCCTTGGCGCCAACACCGCCACCACTGGACGAGTCAGCGTTGACCACACTGGAAACCTTGGTTGCAGCGCGAGACATCGTGACCGAGTTTGGTTCCCGAGCTTTGGAATCGGTAATCATCTCCATGACCAAAGGTGCTGATGACGTACTTGCGGCTGTGGTGCTGGGACGTGAAGCGGGACTTGTGAACACCGACACCGGAACATCACTCGTTGGCTTTGTACCACTGTTAGAAACTGTCGATGAACTTCGCGCAGCCGGTGATCTGGTCGATGCATTGCTGTCGCTGCCCACCTATCGCCGGATCGTCGCCTCCCGTGGTGATACCCAAGAGGTCATGTTGGGGTATTCGGATTCGAATAAGGATGCCGGAATCACAACGTCCCAGTGGGAAATTCACCTAGCGCAAAGACGATTGCGCGATGTCTGCGCCAAGCATGGAGTTGCGCTGCGCCTGTTCCACGGTCGTGGTGGAACCGTGGGTCGTGGAGGTGGCCCCACCTATAACGCGATCATGTCGCAGCCGTGGGGAGTTCTTGATGGTCAAATCAAGATCACCGAACAAGGTGAAGTAATTTCTGATAAATATTTACTCCCCGTTCTCGCGCGGGATAACCTTGAACAGATGGTGGCCGCAACCCTTGACGCATCCCTGCTGCACCAGACTCCGCGTCGCTCAGCCGCTGAGCTGGAACG
>JAFMDS010000029.1 GCA_017857175.1 Candidatus Nanopelagicales bacterium
CCCGTCGTCGCCTTGGTGAGCCACTACCTCACCAACTAGCTGATAGGCCGCGGGCTCATCCCTAACCGAAGAACTTTCCAAAACCGAGGATGTCCTCAGTCTTCGTATCCGGTATTAGCTACTCTTTCGAGTAGTTATCCCAGAGTTAGGGGCAGATTGCCCACGTGTTACTCACCCGTTCGCCACTGATCCGGCGGAGCAAGCTCCACCTTCACCGTTCGACTTGCATGTGTAAAGCACGCCGCCAGCGTTCGTCCTGAGCCAGGATCAAACTCTCCATAAATGAATTGTTGTGATTCTGGCAGACAGAGCTGTTGTGCTCTTGTCAACCAAAGGAATCCGTTAAGTAAAAATCTCACTCGAAAGCAAGACAATCACCAAACGGGGTTAAAAATTTGGCATTGACATATGACACACTGTTGAGTTCTCAAGGTACGGGCGCGCACCATCTACTGCCCTTTCGGGCCGTTTTTGGGGCAACTATCCTAACTTACAGATTTTCGACTTAGAAGTCAAATCCGACTCGCGGACTAATTCTTTATCCAAACTCTTTGAGTTATTTCCACGAGACCGGCCTAAATCGTCCGTTCCTCTTGCGTGGAAGTAGAAATATACGGCATGCCCTCATGCGTGGTCAAATTGGGGGGTCCTACTTCATGGAAAGGCAAATGCCGAGAGGATTTCCTCTCGGCATTAACCGTTGCTATCTATAGAGTTATGTCTCAATTGTGTCGCATTAGCTACGACCAGCAGCTTTGGCGCTTCCATGACGGGGCTTCTTGCCACCAGGTCGACCACCTGCTTGTGCGCTGCTACGGCCACCTGGTTTCGAGCCTGGTTTCGAGCCTGGTTTCGAACCTAGCTTTGAGCCCGGGCGACTCGTGCGACCCTTGGAGCGATCCGAGGACGAGCGATCCGAGGACGAGCGATCCGAGGACGAGCGATCCGAGGACGAGCGATCTGTTCGGCTCCGGTCCGTACTTGACCGCTCAGAGGATCCTCTGTCGGATTTTGGGCGATCTGACTTCGGCCTATCTGATTTGAACCTGTCTGACTTGGGTCTGTCAGAGCGATTCCGATCAGGAGCCGTGCGCTCGGGTCGAGTCTTGCTTCTGTGCTTATTGCGTCCTGCGGCTCCAGCCCCACCTTCACCAGCGTGGCCACCTGGACGGGGCGAACGCCTGTTCTTCTTAGGTGCATGCTCTACGACCGGCGCCCACATAACACCCGAAGGCTCCTGTGCTCCGGTTATGCGATCCACTTCTGAATTGGTGGCATTCATGTGAGCGAAAGTGGCCTCAACTCCCGCTCTCTTGATAAGAGCTTTCATCTCCCGCTGCTGGTTGAGTCGCGCGAGGGTGACAACAGTGCCGGACTCCCCCGCCCGCGCCGTGCGACCAGCCCTGTGGAGGTAGTCCTTGGGGTCTGTTGGTGCATCAGCGTGAACTACGAGACTGACGTCATCAACGTGAATACCGCGAGCGGCAACGTTTGTTGCAACAAGAACCGGTGTTGAGCCCCTCTTGAAAGCATCGAGTGCTCGAGTGCGAGCCCCTTGGGCCTTTCCTCCGTGCAGTGTTCCTGCAGCAACACCCTGTGCGTGCAATTTCTCAGCCAAGCGATCAGCTCCACGTTGTGTGCGAACAAACATAATTGTTCGACCCTCACGTGATCCAATTCGCGCCAGCATTTCATCACGCTCTTCTTGTTTCACAACGAAAACATGGTGTTCCATTGATCCACTGAGTTCTTCACTTGACTCCACCGCGTGCTCAATTGGATTGCGCAAGTATTTCTTTACCAGCGCATCGACATCACGGTCCAAAGTCGCGCTAAATAGGAGTCGCTGGCCCTCTTGATTGGTTGTGTCGAGAATTTCTTTCATAGATGGCATGAATCCCATGTCGCTCATTAGGTCTGCTTCATCGAGGACGCAGATTTCAACGTCGGATAGATCGACAGCACCTCGGTGCATCAGGTCAATCAAACGCCCAGGCGTTGCAACAACAATGGGCACAGCATGATCAAGAGCCTGAAGTTGTTTGCCAAACGGCATGCCGCCTGCGATCAAGACTGATGAGAGACCCACTTTCCTAGCCAGCGGAGAAATAGTTGCATTAATTTGCATGGCTAATTCGCGAGTGGGCGAGAGAACAACTGCAAGGGGCTTACCACGTTTGGCTTTACGATTGTCCAATCGAGTAAGCAATGCCAACGAAAAAGCAAGGGTCTTGCCAGATCCAGTCCGACCACGTCCGAGAACATCACGACCAGAAATTGCGTCAGGTAACGTTGCAATTTGAATGGGGAATGGTTCCGAAAAACCAGAATGGGAAAGTGCACTAGCGAGTGGTTTACACACGCCTAAATCGAGAAAAGAAGTCATCACTACCTATCAGAATGCATTAGAAACCTGCACCTGCAGCGATAGCGGCTCGGATTGGGCTCACAGTGGATAGTTCCGAGGAAGTTCTAGGAACTATTTGACGACCACACCGGCAAATGCCTTGCGACCGCGTCTCAATACTAACCATGAGCCATACAGGAGATCTGCAACCGGGACCTGATAGTCCTCTTGCTCCACTCGAACGTTGTTCACGTAGGCACCACCTTCAGAGATAGTTCGCCTGGCCGCTTTCTTGCTGGCTGCAAGCCCTGATCGAACCAAAAGCTCATCAAGTGCAGGCATTAATTCATTAGAAATCTCGCTGCGTTTAACTTCCCCCAACATGGCTTCGGTCAGTGCTGCACTCAAAGTTGATTCAGGTAGCTCAGAGAGTTCCCCCGAGCCAAATAACGCCTTGCCTGCATTTTCCGCCGCCTGTGCTTCGGCCTTCCCATGTACCAACTCGGTCAGTTCATTAGCCAGTGCACGTTGTGCTGCTCGCTCTTGAGGTCGTTCAGCGAGGGCCCGCTCCAGATCCTCTATTTCGGATTGTGACTTGAAGCTGAATATACGAAGCAACGATGGAACATCTCGATCATCCGCGTTAAGCCAAAATTGATGAAACGCATAGGGGCTCGTCAACTCAGCATCGAGCCACACGGTTCCGGATTCGGTTTTTCCGAACTTAGTGCCATCAGCTTTGGTGATTAATGGCGTTGTTAAAGCATGAACATTCGTTTGCTCAACACGACGGACTAAGTCAACGCCCGCAGTGATATTTCCCCACTGGTCGGAACCTCCAGTTTGTAACACACAGTCATATTTTTTAAACAGCTGCAGGTAATCAAATGATTGCAGGATCTGGTAACTGAACTCGGTAAAACTGATGCCATCCTTGGCGAGACGGGCAGCCACAGCTTCGCGATCAAGCATCTTGTTTACACTGAAATGCTTTCCAATGTCACGCAAGAACTCCAACACCCCAACGCCCTGCGTCCAGTCAAGGTTGTTCACCATCTGAGCCGCGTTAGCACCTTCAAAGTTGTAAAACTTTTCCAATTGAAGTCTGATCTTAGAAACCCAAGCATCCACAATTTCGACGGAGTTGAGATTACGTTCCCCAGACTGTTTGGGATCACCAATAAGACCTGTGGCACCACCCACCAACGCTAGAGGTTTGTGGCCATAGTGCTGAAATCTGCGCACAGTCAGGATTTGAACGAGATTTCCCAAGTGGAGACTGGGCGCGGTCGGATCGAACCCGCAATACAACGTAATGGGCTGCTGAGTAGCCGCCGTCAATGCCTCAATATCTGTGCTTTGCGCAATGAGTCCGCGCCAAGTGAGTTCCTCGATGATGCCCTCTGATTTCACAGGGTTAAACCTATCCGCTCACCGCCTAGAGCCAAACGCAACACGGGTGGGATCATGGCCCCATGGGTCACTCGGCACAGAAGATGCGTAAAGCAGCGGAGCACATTCGCGCCGTGGATCCTGCCTTCGGCGACATTATTGAAAGCAGTCCCTTATGCAACATTGGTCGCAAGAAATACCAGGAGGTGAGCCACTTTCAAGCGCTCGTCAACTCGGTGATCGCCCAGCAACTTTCGGTGAAGGCAGCCGACACCATCACCGCTCGGGTTGTCACCACTCTCAACGGAGATGTAACACCCGCTCGCATGCTTGATATCACCGAACTGGACCTCAGAGCCGCGGGGCTCTCTGGAGCCAAAACTCGAACGATCAAAGAATTAGCGCAGGCGTGGCACGTTAATGAATATGATTTCAGCGATCCCAAGCTCAAAGACCATCATGTGGTTGATGAACTCACCAAACTTTGGGGAATTGGTCGATGGACCGCAGAAATGTTTCTCATGTTTACCCTGTATCGACTTGATGTGTGGCCCACCGGTGACTTAGCGATGCGTCGAGGATGGGAACAGGTTCATGGACTCTCGGAGCACATCGATCCAAAACACCTGGACTCATTGGGCGATGCATTTTCACCTTACCGCAGTGTTGTTGCCTGGTATTGCTGGCGGATCATCGATGGAGATAGTCAAACTTGGTAGAGCCTTGTGACGATCAAAGGACGAGAAACTATTGATCAATCCCCCAGGCGATTTTATTTTCCGCGATCCGAATCGCTAGGTCCTCAAGTTGCTCAACAACTCTTTCCGGCGCGGTACCGCCAAATGCATTGCGCGAGCTTAAAGAACCCTCGAGATTAAGCACCGCACTAACTCCTGCAGTCAAGGCGGGTGAAATTGATAGTAATTGCTCGGCGCTCAGATCCCATAATTCGCAATCATTTTCCTCTGCCATTTGGACACATGCACCTGCAATTTCATGTGCATTGCGAAAAGGAACTCCTTCCCGCACTAGCCATTCAGCAATGTCTGTCGCTAGGGCAAATCCTTCGGGTGCACTGGCCATCATGCGATCTGAATCAAATTGCAAAGTTGCAATCATTCCCGTCACTGCCGGGATGACAAGCAAGAGTTGCTCAACCGTGTCGAACACGGGCTCTTTGTCTTCTTGCAAGTCTCGATTGTAACCAAACGGTAGACCTTTGAGTGTTGCCATGAGGCCCGTGAGATTCCCAATTAATCGACCTGACTTACCACGAGCGAGTTCAGCGATATCGGGATTCTTTTTCTGCGGCATGATGGATGAACCGGTAGACCATGAATCATCCAACTTCGCCCAGGCAAACTCACGAGAAGCCATCAGGATAACTTCTTCGCCGATGCGAGAGAGATGAACGCCCACCATTGCGCCAATGAAAAGGAACTCTGCAACCCAATCCCTGTCACTCACTGCATCGATGGAGTTGCCTAACGCCTGAGTGAATCCGAGTTCCTGTGCCACCAATTCTGGATCAAGTCCCAAGCTCGACCCCGCAAGTGCACCTGCACCGAGTGGCGATCTGGCGGCACGAACATCCCAATCCGCGAAACGTTCAAGATCACGATCAAATGCGTGGATGTGCTTTGCTAGCTCATGACCAAATGAAACGGGTTGAGCGTGTTGCAAATGGGTGAATCCGGGTGAAAATGTCATGACGTGGGCCGTGGATTGCCCCAAAAGAGCCTCCTGCAATTCAATAATCTTTTGTGCGATCTGACAAACGTGATCCCGCAAATAGAGTCGAAAATCCGTCGCTACTTGGTCATTGCGACTGCGCCCAGCTCGCAATTTGCCCCCTAGGTCCCCCAGGATCTCAATGAGTCCACGCTCAATTGCAGTATGGACATCTTCGTCTTCAACAATAGGCAGGAAGTCCCCAGAAGTGACCGCCGCGTGGAGTTGATCGAGAGCACCCTCAACATGAGAAACTTCATCCGCGTCGAGCAAACCCGCGCGGGCAAGCACATGAGTGTGCGCACGCGTTTGAGCAATGTCATAAGGAGCCAGACGCCAATCAAAATGAGTTGACAGACTTAGAGCTGTCATCTCAGGTGACGGACCTTGACTAAATCGTCCACCCCAGAGGCGAGTCGTGTCTTTGCTCATTACTATTTCCCACTCTCTGCCAATGCTAGAAGTTCGAGACAAATGTTTTTTGCCGAATCTTCGGACCGTGCGACCATGAAAATCGTGTCATCCCCCGCCACGGTTCCGAGGGTATCGAACAGGTTACCTCTGTCAATGTGACCTGCAAGGAACTGAGCAGCTCCGGGTGGCGTATGGAGGACCAGCATGACGCCGGAACTGACGGCCGACAATAACAATTCTGATATCGCGCGAACAAGCACCACATCTGAGCCAGGCGTGTGCAGGGAAGTGTCCTTGTCAGACGGCACAAAGTAGCGGACATATCCATCATTCCCTGTGGCTTTCACAGCACCGATGATTTCGAGATCACGAGATAACGTCGCTTGCGTGACCTTAAAACCAAGCTTTGCAAGTTCCTCAACCAATTGATTCTGACTATTAATGTTCTGCTCGGCAATCACTGTTGCAATGACTGCCCTTCGTGCAGTAGCAGTTCTTGGTGTTGCACTCATGCCAACACGAGGTGACTTCATGTGATTTGTCCCGATTCAATGAATGCAAGCACCGCATTCTCCCATCGGATTATGGCTTCGGTGAACTCAATGTCAGTTAGTGATAAGGCCGGTGCGATTCTGATGGCATCCAGGCTCACGGCGTTAACCAACAGGCCATGGTGTCGAGCCTCAATTTCAAAATCTTTGGCCCTTGGAGTCGTAAGCACCGCTGCCAGGAGTAGCCCCTCTCCACGCACATGCGATACCTGTCCATGGGAGCGAGTTACTAACTCCTGCATAAAACGTTCTCCCAGAATCTCTGCCCGCTTGAGAAGGCCTTCACCTTCAATCACTTTGATGACTGCCAGAGCTCCTGCAGCAACGACAGGATTCCCACCAAATGTGGAGCCATGTGATCCGGGTGTGAAAAGTTCGCTGGCATCTCCCGCCGTAATCAGAGCACCGATAGGCAAACCGCCCCCTAATCCTTTGGCTAGCGTCATCGCATCGGGCTGCACGCCTGATCTTTGGTGGGCCCACCATCTCCCCGTGCGCCCCATCCCAGATTGGACTTCGTCGAAAATCAAGAGAGCGTTGTTTTCACGAGTTAGGGTTCTTGCCTCCCTGAGAAAGTCGTGCGAAAGGGGGTGTATGCCAGATTCACCCTGTATCGGCTCCATAAACACGGCAGCGGTTTCAGGTCCTACTGCAGCACGAAGCTGTGATAGGTCATCCCGCGCAACAACAACAACGTCTCCCGGCAGAGGCAAAAAGGGTATTTGTTTTGCTGGCTGTGCAGTGAGTGCGAGAGCCCCCATCGTGCGTCCATGAAAACTGCCCTCGACGACAACAACCTGGGTCTTACCGGTTAGCCTCGAGAGTTTGAATGCAGCCTCATTTGCTTCAGCTCCGGAATTGCAGAAGAAGACTGATGCATTTTCCCATTCGGTCAAGGCAATCAGTTTGGCCGCTAAATCCATAGCCGGCACATTTGCATAGAGATTGCTCGTATGTGTAAGAGATGCGAGCTGCCGACTTACCGCTTCGACAAATTTCGAATTACCTGCGCCTATTGCATTGACAGCGATCCCGCCCAAGAGATCTATGTAATCGAAGTCGTTGTCATCCCATACTTTGGAGCCTTCGCCACGAACCAAGGTAACCGATGGAGCGCCATAATTATTCATAAAGAGCGATTCCCAGGTAGTTGCTAACCCCTCGGATTTACCATTGAAAGTGTTCATGGTGTGATCACCGTGCCGCCTTGCACGTCACTCAGAACATGATCGCGAAGAGCATTCGCCTTGCTACCATTGATTATTCTCACTTTACGCGCACCGCCCGCAACCGCATCTCGGCTGGCAATTAATTTTGGAATCATTCCTTCCGAGACTTGTGGGATGAGCTCTTCAACTTCGGTCAAATTCATGAAGTTCACGAGGGAAGTTTTGTCTGGCCAATTGCTGTATACCCCTGAAACATCGGTCATTAGAACCAATTCATCCGCGTCTAAGGCCGCTGCCAGCGCGCCTGCTGCAGAGTCTGCATTGACATTGAGGGTTTGCCCAAAGGAATCCGAAGAAATAGGTGATACCACTGGCACTAATTCCGATTCGAGCAATATTTTGACAAGATCGACGTTAACGTGAGCGATCTCTCCCACGAGCCCAAGGTCTTGAGACGGATCCAGAAATTCCTTGCGTCGAGCAATATATGTGCGGTTGTCATCACCAAAAATACCGACGGCTCGAACGCCATAGCTGTTCAAAGCAGATACAAGTTTCCTATTGACTTCGCCATTCAGCACGCCTGCCACAACTTCGAGAACTTCAGGTGATGTGACTCGAAGGCCACCCTTGAATTCAGACTGTATGTCTAGACTTTTTAGCATCCGTGAAATTTGGGGCCCTCCACCATGACAAAGAACCACGTTGTACCCAACATCATGCGCATAGGAAATGTCCCCTGCCAAGGATTCAAAAAGTTCCGGGCTTGTCATAGCGTTTCCACCAAACTTCACCACTATTGTTCTGCTGCGCCCTGGCCACGCCCGTCCGGTCATGTCGAGTACGCGGAATTCTCGTGAACATAGGCGAGGCTTAAATCATTCGTCCGGATGGTTGCTTGTGCCTCTCCTTCACGCAAGTCGATTATGACTTCTACGTGTCGACCCGAGAGATCAACGCCATCTCGGCTTTCACCCGCGCTGCCATTGGTACAGATTTGAATGCCATTAATAGACACATTCACCCTGTCTGGTTCGAACTGCGCATTCGTTGTCCCAACGGCCGACAAAATGCGGCCCCAATTCGGATCCTCCCCGAACATTGCGCATTTGAATAAGTTGCTCCGCGCGACCGCTCGACCCACCTCGACTGCCTGCTTTTCCGTATGTGCACCCAAAACTTGAATAGAGATATCTTTTGTTGAGCCCTCTGCATCAGCACGAAGCGCGATTGACAACTCATCACAAACCGCGAAAAGTACTTTTTCGAAATCTTCTCGGATCGGCTCGTAACCACTCGCACCGTTGGCCAATAGGACGACGGTGTCATTTGTGGACATGCAGCCATCGGAATCGAGTCGATCGAAGGATCGTGACGTGCAATGCTCAAGTGACTCTTGCATCCAATCGATCGGAATTGATGCGTCAGTCGTGATGACACACAACATGGTTGCCATTCCAGGTGCCAGCATTCCCGCACCTTTGGCCATGCCACCAACCGAATAGCCACTTCCCTCGCATGTTGCTACCTTGGGAACGGTATCCGTTGTCATTATGGCTTGGGCTGCGTGCAACCCACCATCGGACGAGAGGGACTCGCTGCACAGGTGCACACCGCGTTCCAATGCCGCCATATCGATGCGATCGCCAATGATCCCGGTAGAACACACCACGACATCTCCACCTGCGCATTCGACGATGCCGCCTTGAGTCAACACCTTGGCAACAAATTCAGCTGTACGGTGAGTGTCAGTGAAACCATCTGGTCCAGTACAAGCGTTTGCGCCACCCGAGTTCAGCACGACAACACGTGCGTCGAGATCGGCGAGTACCGCTCTCGACCAGAGAACTGGAGCCGCGGCAAAGCGATTGGTGGTGAAAACTGCGCAAGCATGAGACTCAGGCCCCGTGTTGACAACAAGGGCTACATCTTTTTCGCCACTTGACTTGAGTCCACCACTCGCGCCCGCAGCAATAAATCCTTGTGCACTTGTAACACTCATGTTCGCCCATTCCACACAGTAAACCCACATTTCATGGTGTCACACCTATCGTGCTTAATCCCGCGCCCTCGGGCAAACCAAACATCAGATTGGCGTTCTGAATTGCCTGACCAGCCGCACCCTTGACCAAGTTGTCAAGCGCGCTAATGACAATAAGTTGTTGCGAATGATGATCAATATCAATGCTCATGTGAACGGCATTCGACCCTAGGACTGCGCCCGTACTAGGAAGTGTTCCTGATGGGAGGACTGTGACAAATTCACTTTCAGCAAAGTATTGCTCATAAATATCTCTGACAGCCACAGCATCCATCGACTGGTGGTCTCCAGTTAAAGGTGCGATACATGTTGCCAAAATGCCTCTCGGCATTGGAGCCAAGATCGGAGTAAATGACAGCCGGGAATCTGCGCCTACTGTCTGTTCGATCTCAGGAATGTGTTGATGTCGACCACCCGTTTTATAGGGACTCAATGAACCCATGACCGATGTCGCCATGACGTTCTCATTCAAACCTCGACCAGCACCAGACGTACCGCTTGCGGCGACACACGTGAGACCTTGAGTCTCAACAATTCCCACACTCACAGCGGGAAGAAATGCTAGGGCTGTCGCAGTGGCGTAGCAACCTGGGTTCGCGACATATTGCGACTGTGAAATTACTTCTCGCGCTCCGATTTTTTCTGGGAGCCCATATGTCCACGCACCAGCATGTTTGCCGCCGTAGTACCTCACCCAATCATCAGAGCTCTCGAGCCTAAAGTCCGCACCGAGATCAACGATCTTGCATTCCGGGTACATGGCCATCAAGGACTGAGCAAGTGCACCTGACGCGCCGTGCGGAAGTGCCAAGAAAATCAGATCTGCCGACAGGGCCTCGGGCACTGTCTCACAGAAAACCCATTCGCCCATGGGACTGCCAGTAAACTGCGGATGTGCACTGATTAGCGTCTTACCCGCATAGCTTTGTGCCGCGATGGACACAATTTGGCAGTCTTGACGATCAGCGAGCAGGCGCAGCAACTCTCCACCTGCATAACCCGATGCACCGGCAATAGCTATCTTCATATGAATAATATACATGTCAATGCATATTATTAACGCAGGGACCCACCCAATTCCGCTTCGACGGCCGCAATGACCGAGCTCCTGGTAGCAGCTATCTGCTCGGCGCTCAGAGTGGATGCAGCATCTCGCAGGCGGAGCGCATAAGCCAGGGATTTCTGGCCCTCGGGAATTTGCCCACCAGAATATACATCGAAAAGCCGAACAGATTCGAGCCGTTCGCCACCAGCCCTACGGATAACGTCCTCCAACTGACTGGCTGCCACCCCTTCGGGCACGACAAAAGCTAAATCCTCTTTGGCCACGGGAGCTGTCGAGAATTCGGGTGCAGCCACAGCATTTGGGGTAGCTCCAATAAGCATGTCAAGATCAATTTCTACTGCGCATGCCCTCGACGGTAGGTTCCAATTGAGCGCCACCTGTGGATGCAACTCCCCCGCATGACCCATAGGCTGATCGGAGCCTGCGAGGAAAAACTCCGCGCAACGCCCAGGATGAAACACGGGATCGTGCCCAGCAGTGACCTTCAGGCGCACTCCCAGTTCCAAAGCAATCGCCTCAACGAAGCCAAGTGCATCGGTCCAATCAAATGGGCGTGGCTTGCCCCACACTCCCATGTTTTCTGATGCTCCACAGAGAACGGAAGCGAGATGGTGAGGTTGGAGCGGTAGCGCACTTTGCATGGCTTCCCAGATATCACTGGGTGGTCTGCCCTGTACTCCGGGATCCACACCAATCGCTTGGACGTTTCCAAGAAACACTGAACCCACCTCAAAAAGGGCAAGATCTGTTTCCCCCCGACCCACATTTCTGGAGGCGGCGAGAAGGAGGCCCGGAAGGAGAGTTGTGCGCATATACGCGGCTTCATCAGAAAGTGGGTTGGCCAACCGCGGTGAAAGCCTGCGAGGGTCCGATTCGGGCAAGCGTAAAGCCGAATAATCACTCTCACCAATAAAGGGGTAACAGAGTGTCTCAGTAAGTCCCCGAGCCGCGAGGAATGATCCAACTCTTCGCCGCAAGCGCTGACTGTGTGTCAGGCCACTACTTTTCAATCCACCAGGCAATGTGCTGGGTAATTTTTCGTATCCGACGAGTCGGACAACTTCCTCGACTAAATCAGCAGACTGGGTTATGTCTGGGCGCCATGAGGGCACAGTGACCCTCACAAGGTTCGGAGTTATTTCCTCGTGAACTGCGCCAATATCGGTCAACTTCTGACGAACAGTTTCTCCGTCAATGGGCATACCAGCGGTTCGTTCAGAAAGGTCGAGTGGGAAATCAATAAGAGTTTCAGACATGGGTGCTTCAACAGCGGTCATCCCGAGGTACGTGCCACCACCGTGCTGGATCAACAGGGCACAGGCGCGTGCAGAAGCAGTGGGTGCAAGTACGCGATCCACTCCCCGCTCGAATCGCCGGGATGCCTCACTCGAAAGCTTGTGGCGTCGGGAGTTTCGCGCAATAACGTCCGCAGGGAAAAAGGCCGCTTCCAGCGCAATGTCAACCGTGGTGTCATCGATCTCAGTGGCGAAACCACCCATGGTGCCAGCCAGGCCAATGGGACCGCTGTCATCTGCGATAACAACGTCGCTTTCACTAAGTTCTCGAATTACGTGATCAAGGGTTTCTAGGGTGTCCCCATCACGAGCCCGCGAGACACGTATTGGCCCCTGAACTTTCTTGAGGTCAAATGCGTGCGTCGGTTGCCCAGTTTCCAACATGACGTAGTTGGTGACATCGACGGCCAAAGAAATGCTGCGCATGCCACAGGCTTGGAGCCTGCTCGACATAAAGCGTGGCGTGGGGGCTGTGGGGTCAAAGCCGACGATTGTCCGAAGGGTTAAGAGTTTTGCCCCATCAAAATCATCTATTGCACACTCACGGGGCAGCGCGATTTCAGATGGTGCTCCCAATGCTGGATCTAGCGCCTCAGCAGGATCAATGAAATCGACGCCAAAAGCTGTTGCAACTTCACGTGCGACACCGCGTACCGATAATGCATAGCCACGGTCTGGCGTGACAGCGATATCGAGGACTTGCTCGCCGATGCCCAGCAACTCATTGGCGTTATCGCCGATGTTGACATGGTCGAGGACCATGATTCCTGCATGGTCATCGCCGAGACCCATCTCGCGTTCGGAACAGATCATTCCGTCGGAGACGTGCCCATAGGTTTCCCGTGAGGTTATTGTGAAATCACCTGGAAGCACCACCCCAGGCTGTGCCACAACCACAAAGTCGCCGATTGCGAAGTTGCTTGCCCCACAGATGATCCCGCGAACTTGGGTTCCAACATCAACCTGACACCAACGAATTGGTTTTTTGAACTCAGTAAGAACTTCAATGTCGAGAACTTTGCCGACCACAAGTTGACCTATAACGCCATGACCTACAGTCTCAATACCTTCAACCTCAAGGCCAGCGTTTATCAACGCGTCAGCTATTTCGCGAGCCGAGGCAGAGACGGGAGCATATTCCTTGATCCAGGAAACCGGGAGTTTCATTAGGAGTCCAATCCAAATGCTCGAGTGAAGCGGACATCGCCTTCAACCATGTCACGCATGTCCTTCACGCCGCTGCGGAACATAAGAGTTCGCTCGATCCCCATTCCGAAAGCAAACCCTGAATAAACCTCTGGATCTATGCCCACTGCTACCAGTACTCGTGGATTGACCATTCCACAGCCACCCCATTCAATCCAGCCTTCACCACCACATGCTCGACATTGATCAAGCAAGTCCGATTCGGCATCACCCAGACAAACAAAGCACCTCAAATCAACTTCAGCACTCGGTTCTGTGAACGGGAAGTAGGACGGGCGCCAGCGAATGTCGATCTCTTGACCAAACATGACGTGAGCCAAGTGGTTGAGGGTGCCGCGAAGATCAGCCATGGTCAAGCCTTTGTCAACGGCGAGACCTTCAATTTGGTGGAAGACAGGGGTGTGCGTAGCGTCAAGTTCATCGGTTCGGTACACGCGCCCAGGGGCAACAACATAAATGGGCAACTCCCGCTCCAGCATGGCTCGCACCTGGATGGGCGATGTGTGGGTGCGCAGGAGGGCGCCGGAATCGGGAGACTCAACAAAAAATGTGTCCTGCATCATCCGCGCTGGATGATCTTTGGGGAAATTCAAAGCATCAAAGTTAGCCCACTCCAACTCAAGCTCTGGGCCCTCGGCGATTTCATAGCCCATTGCTACAAAAACATCACTCAGACGCTCCATGAGAGTTGTCAATGGATGCCGAGCGCCCTTAAGGCTGCGGTCAACAGGCACCGTCACATCAACTTTTTCAGCAAGAAGCACTTCATTGTCTCGATGCTCGATCAGAATGAGTTCACGTTGATCGAGCGCAGCCTTAATCGCACCCCGCGCTTGCCCCACTCGCTTGCCCACTTCCACTTTGGCAGCAGGCGGCAATGCGCCGATTTCCCTGTTTGCCAGGGCAATTGGTGAGCGATCCCCAGAATGTTCTAAACGAACTTCTTTCCATTGATCAAGAGTGTCAGCCGATTCAATCGCTGCTAAGGCAGCCGAGACCATTGCATCAATGGCTTCGGCACTTAAATCAGAGACTTGCTTGGGGTCGTATTGCTTATTAGGTGCAGACATTTAATTCTCCAGGATCGCTGCGACCAAAGTATCGACACTTCGATCGAGATCACCGGTGCCCGCGAGAATCAGGTCAGGATTGTTCGGGGCCTCGTAACCCTGGCCCACTCCTGTCATGTTGGGCAGATTCCCTGCGGCAGCCTTCGCGTACAAGCCCTTGGGATCACGTTCTGCGCATACCTCAACAGGTGTGTTGACATACACCTCAAGAAACTCATCCTCGCCAAAGAGTGCAGCTGCGGTCTCACGATCAGTTCGGTATGGAGACACAAGGGCGACGAAAACCACCACGCCGCTGTCGCGCATCAACTTGCTCACCTCAGCAACTCGACGCACATTCTCAGCACGGTCCTCAGGAGTGAACCCGAGATCCTTGTTCAACCCGGTGCGCACATTGTCTCCATCGAGAACATATGTGTGAACTCCAAGAGCGTGGAGTTTGCGAACGGCTGAGTCAGCAATTGTTGATTTACCTGAACCAGGCAGACCCGTCAACCAAATGACTTTGGCGGGATGACCCATGAGTGCCGCTCGAGCGGCATGGTCAACGTCGTACACATGAGGAACAACATTGAATGCGCGACGCATCGCGTGACGTGAAAGTCCAGCGGCCACGGTGTCCGCGTTAACCCGGTCCACGAGCAAGAAACCACCGGTGTCCCGGCAATCGTTGTAGGCATCCATTGGGATTGGTCTATCCGTTGCAATCTCAACTCGGCCGACATCGTTCATTTCAAGGACTCGAGCGGCGTGCTCCGTCCCCGTGACTACATCAAGCCTGTGGCGAACATTTGTGACAGTTGCAGGAACGGAACGTGAACCAGAAATCAACAGGTATGAACGGCCGTGTGCCAGGGGTTCCTCATTGAGCCAGACCATATCCACGGCGAATCGATCGGCTGGCTGTAGAGATGCTCCTGCGGCCAAGATGTCTCCGCGTGTTACGTCAACTTCATGGTCCAAGGTGATGGTGATCGCTTGCCCCCTGACAGCGACATCCAGATCACCATCGGCTGTTACGAGTCGATCAATTTTTGCAGTGCGACCAGAGTCAGCAACCGTGACTTCATCGCCGGGACGAATCGAACCTGAGACAACCGTCCCAGCGTAACCACGGAAATTTCCTTCAGCACGATTAATGAACTGAACCGGGAATCGAAACCGTTCATCCTCTGGCTTCTTTGCCGGCTCCCAGATTCCAAGGGTTCCCAGCAAAGTTTCTCCGTGGTACCAAGGCATTTTCGTGGACGCTTGAGTGATGTTATCCCCTGCTACCGCGCTGACCGGGATTCCGCTGATTTCATCGATACCAAGGCGGGCCGCTGTCGTTCGTACTTCACCCATGATCTGCTCAAAGGTTTCATGGGAGTAACCAACAAGGTCCATTTTGTTCACGGCCACGAGAATTGTTTCTACACCCATCAATGCACATACGGTGAGATGTCTGTGCGTTTGTGGCCGCACGCCACGTGCAGCGTCAACGAGGAGTACTGCAACATCGCCATTTGACGCAGCAACTGCCATGTTTCGGGTGTACTGCTCATGCCCTGGCGAATCAGCGATAAGCACCCGACGACCATTGGGTAAATTCATATGCCGGTAGGCGACATCTATGGTGATTCCTTGCTCACGCTCGGCTTCTAATCCGTCAGTGAGAAGGGAATAATCGATTTCCCCCACAGGGACCGTTGATCCACCGCGTCTTGTTTGCCGAGCATATTCCAATTGATCAATGGGCACACTGTCGGTTTCTGCCAAAAGTCGGCCAATAAGTGTTGACTTTCCGTCGTCAACCGAGCCACAGGTAACCAAGTGCAATACAGGAGTTTGTGTCGTCATTAGAAGTAACCCTCTGCCTTCTTGGCCTCCATGGACCCGCCACCTTCACCATCGATCAAGCGACCAGCTCGCTCAGAAATTTTGCTGGACTCCATTTCAACGATTAAATCCGCCAAGTTGTCCGCGGTTGATTCAACGGCACCGGACAGTGGGTAACAGCCCAACGTTCGAAAACGCACCGATTTCATGACGGGGACTTCGCCCTCATTGAGTGGAAAGCGTTCGTCATCAACCATGATCAATGCGCCATCCCTCTGCACGACCGGACGCTCCTTGGCGAAATAGAGTGATGGGATCTCAATGTTCTCACGCTCGATATAGCGCCAAACATCCAATTCGGTCCAGTTGGAAAGTGGAAAGACCCGCATGGATTGCCCCGGTGCCAACTGAGTGTTGGCCGTTCTCCAAAACTCGGGGCGCTGCTTGCGCGGTTCCCATCTATGACCGGGCTCACGCAAGGAAAAAATACGTTCCTTTGCCCTGCTGCGTTCTTCATCCCGACGGGCGCCGCCTATCGCAGCATCGAAGCCATACTGGTCAATACCCTCACGCAGAGCCACTGTTTTCATGATCCGCGTATATTCATGAGTACCGTGGGTGAATGGAGTCACGCCTTCAGTCAGGGCGGCCTTGTTCTGCGCAATTCTTAGGTCCAGACTCAGGTCTTTCGCTCGTTTGTCCCTGAACTCGATCATCTCCCTGAACTTCCAGGACGTGTCAATATGCATCACAGGGAACGGCAATGGTGCTGGATGAAAAGCCTTGATGGCAAGGTGTAGGAGGACCGATGAATCTTTGCCGATGCTGTACAGGAGCACTGGATTCTTGAATGCTGCTGCAGTTTCACGGTAGATGTGAATAGCTTCAGCCTCGAGTTCGTCGAGGACAGCCGAGTAGGGCACCGTGATGGTCACTACACACTCCCATTCCTAATCGTAAAAATTACATTTTGCTGAGACCGAGCCACCGAGATATGGCTGATCCGCTGCCTGTACAAGGCATTTCTTGCCCAAAGCCTACGTGTTTAGGCTTCTGACAAGACTTCCATCCCCATCGAAGCGCTCTGCGCTGCATTGCCCGCTGCTTCGCGTTGAGCTCTCTTAGCCATTGCAGCAGCGCTACCCGCCGAAATGTCTTCCGGTGACATGGGCGCTGACTCGACACTGGACACTGGGTGGCGTTCCTGGATCCAGGATTTGAGTTCCGGCCCCGATTCATAGGAAGTGATCAGGCAGTACCGTGGATCGGACCCTGAATGCCACACCGCGTGATAGAGCCGTTGGGTATCGATGACTACCTGAGTCCCTGCAGGAAGTGGAACGCGAACCTCCGTTGATGGATCATCGCGGTCCTCGCGCAAAATCATGACCGAGTCTGGATTATCTGTCAGATTGTAAAAAGACCGTACGATCCAACCCGTTCCCTCGGGGTTAAGGCGATTGTTGTCATCCCTGTGCAAGTTATAAATGGCATCTGCGTATGTGTTTGGTTGCAGTTCAATGACACGACACCGACCAATATTGGCCCCAACCTCTTGTGCGCGTGCCGTGAGACGTGGGGCAATCGCTACGTTTTCTTCAACCCAGACTCCGTCTTTGTCGGTCTTGGGTGGGGTGTGATTCCAGAAACCATCACATTCCATGTCTCCGTAGGCGCTGGCCAGAGGCGCAAATCGCGTATCGCCCGATGATTTCCAGTCAACGTATACGAGGTTTTCCCACTCACGGGGATCAGCCGATTGATCATAGGAGTCAACAACCGTGTAACCGGTCTCAGCCAAGGCATCAAGTTTGATGTAACTCATTAGGTTCTCCCTTTAGGATTGTCCCGATAGTTTCTCATTTTTTGAGCGCTAAATCCTGCTGCGCGTGCGCGTGTTGCGTGCGTCTCTGAACTGTGGGACTGAGCTAGTAATTGAACCCGGTTCAGGAACGCAGAAAGCCTGCGTAAAGGCATATGGACGCGGCTACCGCCGCATTCAACGATTCGACTCCCTCAGCCATGGGAATACTGACATGTGTAACTCGACGCTCGCCAGAGATCGGCGACAAAGCGCTACTCCACAGTGGCCCGACTCCATGTGCCTCAGAGCCCACCACCCACGTGAGCGTGCTTTCGCCATTGAGTACTTCCACGGCCTCAAGAATGTTCATATCGGCATCGCCAGCAAGGGCAAGAATTGAGCGCGTTTCAGGGATTTCCTCGATGGAGCCAATTGCGGCCGTGGGGACTCGGAATATTGAGCCTGCGCTGCTACGAACTACCTTCTCGTTGTAGACATCAACACAATTTCCATAGAACAACACACCTGCCGCGCCTGCTGCATCGGCCGTTCGAATGATCGTGCCCATATTTCCTGGATCAGAGATCGAATCAACAATGATCACGGGCCGAGGCTGAGCAAGTATTGTTTGAGCGTCGATAGCGGCCATGCTGCATAAGGCAATAACGCCCTGAGGGCTAGCCGTTGACGAGAGCGCTTGCATAGCTTCTTCGGTGCAAAGGGTGACAGGGATGTCGAGGTCTTCGAATTGGCTGATTAAGTCTTCACGAACAAATATTTCCTGCACTTGCTGCTGCGAATTTTCCAAGGCCATGTGAACAACGGCAGGGCCCTCAGCTAAGAAGAGCCCTGCCGCGTGACGATCAGACTTTTTATAGAGGCGAACTAGTTCCTTGACTCGTTCAGACTTCTTGGAACTAATGGTTCGCATCGGTTTAATTCAGTTCGCGAGACTGCGAACTAGACTGCCTGTGCTGGCACTGCAGCACGAGCAATTTCAACAAGTGCCACGAAAGCAGCTTGGTCATTGACCGCAAGTTCAGCGAGCATTCGACGATCCACTTCGATATCAGCTGCCTTAAGCCCCTGGATAAAGCGGTTATACGTCATGTCATTTGCGCGAGCAGCCGCGTTAATGCGCTGGATCCACAGGCGACGGAAGTCTCCTTTGCGAGTTCGACGGTCAGCATATGCATAAACCATCGAGTGGGTGACTTGCTCTTTTGCCTTGCGGTAGAGGCGTGACCGTTGTCCACGGTATCCAGATGCGCGCTCAAGGATTTCCCTGCGCTTCTTATGCGCATTTACTGCGCGTTTAACGCGTGCCATGACTTCTCCTGATTTTCTCGATGCAGTTCTTTACGCTGCTGTTCTTTAGATTGTGGGGACGACTAACGGGCGAGTAGACGCTTTACACGCTTGAGATCAGCTGGTGCAACCTGCTCATCAGCCATGAGGCGACGGGTGCGCTTGCTGTTTTTCACCTCAAGGAGGTGGCGACGGTTTGCCTGCTCGTGGGTTATTTTCCCCGAGCCTGTCACCTTGAAGCGCTTCTTGGAACCGCTATGTGTCTTTTGCTTTGGCATTTCGTTTCCTTTCAGTCCGCTTGCTCTGAAGCGGAAGTCTCAATGGGCGCACCGCTTTCTGTTGGCGCATCTACCTTCTTACCTTCACCCTTGCGTCGCACAGGTGCGAGCACCATCAGCATGTTTCGGCCATCTTGCTTGGGTGCAGCTTCAACGATGCCGTAGTCGGCAACGTCCTCAGCGAGGCGACCAAGTAAACGAATTCCCAGTTCAGGTCGGCTCTGCTCACGACCACGGAACATGATCGTGATCTTGACTTTGTCACCTGCTTTGAGGAAACGAAGTACATGACCCCTTTTGGTTTCGTAATCATGCTGGTCGATCTTCGGGCGCAGTTTCATTTCTTTGATCACAGTATGCGACTGATTTCGGCGCGACTCTCGATCCTTGAGAGCTGCTTCATATTTAAATTTGCCAAAATCCATGATTTTGCACACCGGGGGCTTTGACTGGGGCGAGACCTCAACCAAGTCAAGGTCTGCTTCAACTGCCAGACGGAGTGCATCTTCAATACGGACGATTCCTACCTGTTCGCCGGCCACACCGACCAAACGCACTTCAGGAACACGAATCCGGTCATTGATCCGGGGTTCGACGCTGATGGCGCCTCCTCATCTACTCGAAATTACCCTTTTTACCAATGCAACTCTGTAACTGCGTTGCACTTTCGCCTAGTGCAACGAAAAACCCCCGCTGCACATGCAAGCGGAGGCGACGGCAGGCGCAAATAACACGCCCGTGGACGGTTAAGTCCATGAACCCCGAGAGTCTGTTGTGCAACTCAGAGGTGGGAACCGCTGTTCCACTTACATGACCCGGCCTTTCGGCCGCATCTAAGAGGTGAAAGGGTAACAGGTGTGACCCAGGAGAATAGCCCCGCCCTCGACATCGCCCAGATCCCTGCCGTGGAAGTGGTATTGACCGTGGGAATGCACCTCATGTCTGCCGCAGCCATTGCCTGCGGGTTGGCAGAGGATGAGAGCGAGCCAGATCTGGCGGAGGCCCGCATCTTGATCACGGCTCTTGCCGGACTGGTCACCGCTTCAGCACCCGACTTGGGGTCAATGCACGCCGCCCCCATGAGAGATGGGCTACAAAGTCTCCAGCGAGCCTTTCGAGAGGCATCGGTTATTCCAGACCCCCCCGGGCTGGGTCCCGGAGAAAATCTAACCGGTCCCGTTTACTGACCACGGCTATGCAAACCCTGCGGCCTCGCCGCACTCTCCATCAGCCTATTCACCGTGAGACTCTTCTCCGGCAATCTCGATTTCTATCCCAGCTGGGGTAAATGCATGGATGTCTGATCTCACATTTAAGGCCTGAACCAACATCTGAGCTTCGGAGTCTGAGATCCTGAGTCGTATCGGCCCATTGACGCTTGAGACAACTCCAAATGTTTGCAGCCCGAGATCTGAAGCCAAGGCGCTAATTTTCTCAATTGCCTGGTCTCTGTGATTGCCGGGAGTCAATTCCAGAACATCGGGCAGCGTCAAGGTAAATGGAAACGGTCCCGAGGGATCGATGATCAGCGCGACCGCATTTTCCCCTAACGCGGCAGCAGCTGCATCGGGAGCAGTCATGGGAACGGGGCGAGCATCTGAGCGCCAGCGCGCCAGCGAGTCGACTCCGGAGAACACAAGTAGCCCCAGTCGCCCGTCAGCAGCGGCAAGGCATGCGACAGACATTTCGGATCTGGCATCAGAACCTTGCGCAGGGGCCTTATCTGATGGGGCAAGTGCGATAAAAACCCGAGAAGTACGCAGCTGTGCAATTACCTGTTCGAACCGAGCCGATTTCAATGCCTCTCTGAGTACCGGCGAGGCCTCACCGGTGTCATCGCTCCAAGCGGTTTGGAAGGTCTCGAGCGTGCGCCCAGAGCCAAAGGTGGGTCCATTTGACTCATTGAATCCACCCCTGCCCTGCATGGACCCAGCCTATGGGGAGCACAATCGCGGAGTGTCTTCTCCACTGACCGACTCTCGTTACAACACATCTCAGCCTGTTCTTATGACTACGGTTGTGCTGGTCGCACTCAATTTGCGTGCTGTACTTTCAAGCTTGCCCACGGTCGCGAGCAACATTGAGGAGACCACGGGATGGAGTGATGCCACCCTTGGCATTTTGACCACGATTCCCGTGTTATGCATGGGTCTAATTGCACTTGCTGTCCCAGCTCTTGCAATGCACCTTGGACGCAAGGCTGTTGTTACTTTTGCTTTACTTTCATTAGCCTTCGCATCACTCCTTCGTGCAATCGAAGGATTGCCCAACCTGCTCTTTGTGTCAGCGATATTGGCCGGGCTTGGTATCGCGCTCGCGGGCGGGATTATTCCCGGAATTGTTCGCGAGAAACTGAACCAGCGACTTGGTCTCGCTACAACTTTGTGGACAACTGCGCTCATGGGCAGCGCGGCGCTTGGCGGCGCTCTCACGGTTCCGCTCGCAAACGCACTGGGTTCTTGGTCACTTGCCCTTGCATGTTGGTCCATACCGGCCTTTGTCGCGCTCGGATTTTGGATGTACGCAGAACGCGATACACCAGACCATGACCGACCTCAGTCATTAGTCAAGATTCGAGAACTTCCTTGGCGCAACACACTTGCCTGGGCTCTTGCCGCCAATATGGCTCTCAACTCAATAATTTTTTATAGTTCACTCGCTTGGATTGCTCCTTCCTACGCAGATCGCGGTTGGTCCCAGGAAACTGCCGGGTGGCTTTTTGGGCTGTTCACCGCTTCGCAGGTACTTTCTGCATTAACACTCACGAGGCTATCGGCTCGCATCAAGCACCGACGCACGCTCTTCATGGGCGCCATCCTTGCCACAATACTGGCACTTTTTTCCATTGCGTGGCTACCTAACTTCTTACCATGGCTCACGCTTCTTATTCTCGGGTTCTTCCTCAGCGGTGGATTTGCCATGACACTGGGGCTTCTCAGCGAGTACAGCAGTGATGCACAAAGTGCGGCACGTTTGACGGCCATGGCATTCTTTGTGACCTACACGACTGCGGCGGTGGGGCCGTTTTTAGCAGGCTTCCTGCTCGATCTTTTCAATTCATGGAGCATGGTTTTCTCAATTCTCGGTTGTGTTGCGTTATTGCAACTTCCCACCGTCTACTGGCTCAAACGCGGCGTCCGCGTGGCGTAATCGCGCCTTTGGGCTCGCAAACTTTGTGCCCTAGAGCCTGCAAGCATGGATATCGGTCACGAGTATTCCCTTGGCGCCAAGTGCATACAACTCATCCATTACGCGGTGAATGTCAGTTGCTGGCACCATAGATCGCACCGCAGACCAGGACGGATTTTGCAAGGCCGAAACAGTTGGTGACTCGATGCCAGGTGTAATTTGGCAAGCACTTTTGAGGTTTTCATTTGCGATGTCGTAATCAACGAGCACGTAACTTCGCGCTACAAACACACTATGCAATCTCCGCTGGAATGTTTCCTCCACACTTGAGGCCACAGACCGTTGCGGTCCGATGAGAACGGCCTCCGACTCCAAGATTGCCTCGCCAATAGTCACTAGTCCTGCAGCCCTTAATGTCGAACCTGTTGCAACCACGTCGGCGACGGCATCAGCCACTCCAAGTGCCACTGCATTTTCCACAGCACCATCGAGTTGAACGACATCCGCATTGATACCTTGGGATTTGAGCCACCCCTCCAACAAGCCTCGATACGAAGTGGCAATGCGAAGGTTATGCAATTCCGAGAATTTAGTGATGGTGTCCTTGGGAACCGCAATGCGAAAAGTTGAGGGGGCAAAACCCAATTGCATCCGTTCTTGTGCATCCACTTTGCTATCTAGCAACATGTCACGCCCGGTGATTCCGAGATCGAGGGTGCCGGCACCAACATAGATGGCAACATCCTTGGGTCTCAAGAAATAGAATTCAACCCCGTTCACCGAGTCGTGCACGACTAATGATCTGGATGACGCTTCAGCCAAGTAACCAGCTTCTCTCAGGATGGCCCGAGCTGGCTCCGCTAATTGACCCTTGTTTGGCACAGCAACTTTGAGGACCACGCTATGACTCCTGTTCGTTTAAGTCTGGATGGCTTGTTGAATAAATGTTGCGAAGGCGAATGGTAGTTACAAATATTTGTACACGTCATTCAACGACAAATTGTGCGCATGCATGAGAACCTGGATGTGGTACAGCAGTTGTGAAATTTCCTCAGAGAGCGCTTCTGTGCTCTCGTGCTCGGCGGCCATCCAAACCTCAGCCGCCTCCTCGACGATTTTCTTACCAATTGCATGAGTGCCCAATTGAATGAGTTCTACCGTTCGTGAATCATCTCCGCCAAGAGCGATACGGTCCGCTAGCTCATCAAAGAGTGAATCAAAACTCTGTTCGGGATTTGGACCAGACATGACCCAACTCTAGCGAAAGCCGACACTTTGATCGCGCGGCTGACTCTGGAGGGCCATGACAAGGGCGGCTTGGGCCGCCTCTTCCCCTTTATTTTCAGGTGAATCAGGCAATCCACACCTATCGAACGCTTGCTGTTCGTTTTCCACGGTGAGAAGACCGAAACCGATGGGAATCCCCTCATCTAGGGACACTTGAAGTAGGCCCTGGGTTGCGGCGCTGCAAACGTATTCGAAATGCGGGGTCCCACCGCGGATAACAACTCCGAGCGCAACGATGGCTTCAACTTTGGCTAG
>JAFMDS010000030.1 GCA_017857175.1 Candidatus Nanopelagicales bacterium
CTTCGAGCCCCAGTCCGTTTAACTGTTTGTTGTCGAGGGCCTAAGGAGTCGCAGAGTGCATAGCTCCGCCAAAAGGGCACGTAACCTCCTTGTTGTTACCAGTGCAGCTCTAGCGCTGACTGTTCCATCCATGATGGTTCCTTCTTGGGCTCAGGAAATGGAACCGGATGCATTATTAGATTCGAATGAAACATGGATTTCGTGCACGATGGAAAATAGTCCGTGTCCGACATCACCCACCATCACGTCGGTCACGGGTGAAGTGGATTCTGTGACCGTTTCATGGTCTTGGGGTGATGACCAGATCATCCCTGAAAACATCACACAGATAGTTATTCGCGTTGAGCCTGTCAATGGCAATTCACCGGGTACCGAGCGCAAAATCCCGAAATCGAATTCGTCTGCGCGAATTGACGGGCTCAAATCTGATTCCAATTACACAATTTCGGTTCTCGGTGCAGATGGGGAGAGGTTAGGGGTTCCATCTGTGGTTGAAGAGGCGACCTTGGCGGACCTCAGCACGGGGTATCCAGTGGTCGACGCGGCTATGGCTAAGCCTCAGGTGACCGAGGGAGATGTGGAACGACTTATTGTCACTTTGAATGATGAGCGCTCAGCTGAGTCTCAGGCGAAAGATATTTCGGCCGATTTACCCGTCGCAGGGGTCGAGGTGGAGGATACACAGTCCCTTGGTGCAGGAAACGCACTCATCAACCTCACTGATGCGATCAGCGACGCGGATGCCGCCATTATCATGGCTGACCTTGCCTCAGACCCGCGTGTGAAAGCGGTCGAAGTTGACGGGAGAGTGCGCGCCGAAGTTTTTCCAAGTGATCCTCCGAATGATCCCTATTGGGCAAGCGATGACCTTTGGGGTTTGTATGGGACCTACGGCATCGGTATTGCAACGAATAAAACTTCCATGAACTCGGCTTGGAGCACAGGTCAGGGATCGGGGAGTGTTGTTGCAGTGATCGATACCGGGTCTACTTCACATCCAGATCTAGATTCTCAGTATGTGGCAGGTTACGACTTTGTCAGTGGATTTACAGCCGTTACCAGTGGTTCTGATGGACGCACCGGTGCTACTAGTTCTGATGGTGACTATGTGAGCACTGCTACGTATGGAGCGCTCGGCTGGGATTCAAACCCCAGTGACCCCGGTAATTGGACCAATGGAGCCACTTCTAGTTGGCATGGAACCCATGTTGCGGGAACTGTCGCGGCCCAAACGAATAACAGCATAGGCGTGGCAGGTGTTGCTCCACTCGCCCAAATTCAACCGATTCGGGCTCTGAGTTTTGGGGGTGGCTGGACGTCCGACATCGTTGCAGCAATCACGTGGGCGTCGGGTGGTGCAATCTCAGGAGTTCCAACTAATGCGACTCCTGCTGATGTCATCAACCTCTCGTTGGGAGTCTATTCGCCAACGTGTTCGACCACTTGGCAGGATGCAATCGACGGAGCTGTTGCGCTGGGTGCGGTGATCGTTGTCTCGGCTGGGAACAGTTCTGCTAATGCTTCGAACTCCAGCCCTGCGAATTGCAATAATGTAATAACTGTCGCGGCCAGTACGTCTACAGGGGTGCGCGCGTCATACTCGAATTATGGGAGCACCGTTGACATCACGGCTCCCGGTTCAAACATCATGTCCACCATGAATAGCGGGACCACGGTTCCGTCAACGCCCAACTATGTGGCGTACAGCGGAACCAGCATGGCCGCACCGCATGTCTCGGGCGTTGCTGCGTTGATCAAGGAACTTGATTCCAACATCACTCCTGCGAACTTGTTGACGCAAATTCAGGCGACCGCAATGACCTTTCCTGTGACGGGCAGCGGCTATGACTGCACCACGAGCGTCTGTGGCGCAGGGCTCTTGCAGGCTTCGGGTCTCCCGACGCTGACAAACCTGTCTGCCGCAGGTGGACCTGTGGCCGGAGGGGATTCGGTCACCATCAGCGGCTCCTATCTTGACTCCGTGACAGGTGTAACTTTCGGTGGAACCGCAGCGATTTTGGGTTCGCAAACTTTCAATTCACTCATTGTTACGACGCCAGCGCACTCAGCAGGTGCAGTGAATCTGGTTCTCACCAATGGTTCTGGTTCGACCACGTGGTCCAGTGCATACACCTTTTATGATCCACCGACCCTTGCCTCACTTGGAACAGTAAGTGGTAGCACGGCAGGCGGCACGACGGTAACTCTCTCCGGAACAAATCTCGCTGCCGCTACGGCTGTGACATTCGGTGGTACATCTAGTTCCATAACATCAGCCACTTCGACCTCGGTTGATGTCACTACACCTGCGCATGCCGCAGGCACCGTCGCTGTTGTGATTGCGACTCCAGGCGGTTCTGCTTCATTGAGTGCAGCATTCACGTATGTCGCACCGGTTTCATCACCTGCGCCTAGCGGCGGCGGTTCTTCCAGTTCATCATCCTCGAGTTCTTCATCCGCATCGGCTTCGGGCTCGAGTGGGGGTCTGAATGAGATCATCTCGATTGTCCCATCTGCAGCGGGTTCGCCTGGAACCGTAATTGCTTTGGCTGGTTGGGGACTTTCCACGACTCGCTCTGTGATGTTCAATGATTATGAAGCAACTTGGCAACTCATTAACGATGGACACGTTGAGGTGATCGTCCCTGATATTCCAACCGGTGTATATGTCATTCATGCAGTTTTGGCACCAACAGTAGGAAGGGCTTCGTACTGGGACGGCTTCTATGTGTCGGCGCCTGTTGTGAGTCCGACTCCATCGGACTCAACGCCTGCGAGCGGATTACCATCTCCCGCTACGAGGACTGCCACGAATACAACGAGAGGTGACTTTGTCACGTTCAAAGGCAAGTCGACTGTTCTCACACCTGCTATCCGCATCAAGTTGAATCGAATTGTCCAAGCTGCGGGTGATTCTGCTGCAGTAACCACTGTCACGACATTTAGTAATCTGCGCGGTTCGCAATCAAGTAAGAAAGTCGCCCAAATGCGTGCGAAGAAGATTGCGGCTTATCTTCGCGGACAGGGTCTCATTGGAACAATTGGTACAAATATTGAGCAAGGAACGGTCTCACGTCAAAGCAAGGGCGCCCTGGTGCGCATGACGACCGATCTCGATCAGAGCCTTGCGAGCACTTCCGATTCAGTGAGATCGCTGGTTGTGCGCTATGCCAAAGGAGTGTCTCCGTTGGTCAATGGGAAAGTGGTCGGTTCGGACAAAGTCGCGGGAAGTATTGGCTCAGGAATGTCCTTAGGTCCAAATCTGGGGCTACGCATGTACCGTGTTGATTTTGCCCAAGCAGTTTCTGCAGCGGCGGCTCAAAAATCTGCTAATCAAATGTCAAAGGACAAAAAAATTGAGTTCGCAGAGCCAGATAGCTTTGTCTCCGCTCAAGTGAAGAACGGTTAGCATCTGATAAGGGCTACACGGCCAGGCTCACTCTCATTAGTGTTCAACCTCCATGAGATCGCCACTGGGTCAATTGGTGCGTAAGGGCGGTGCATTTCCCATAAATCCCATGATGAACACGTCTCACTTCCTTAGAGTTGCGATGCAGATGCTCATGCCTGGCTAGCGACCTGTTTCAGGAGTAGCAAGCCTCTTTTTAGGGGACTGGATTTAGTTGTGGGTCCTTGGAACTTTTGGTCAACGCGTTGCCCACAAGAGGGAATACGAGAACAGTCAGTGCTCCCGCACCAACGAGTGCAGCGGCATTCGCCGAGGTCATGAAACCATTGGCAACTTCGATTCCAGTGACGGCAACAATAATAGGAAGTCCCGTTGCAACATACAGTGAGAAACGAGCCCTTTCCCTCGGGTCTGGTAGTGCTCTGCGGTAGAGAATGAACTGAACAACTCCTCGGGCAAGGAAAATATAGATAAAGAATCGGATCATGGGGAATGGATTCGCGATGATCGAAGCAATGTCTAGGTTCGCCCCAGAAACGACAAAAAATAGCGGAATCATGAATCCAAAACCAATTGATTCAATGCGTACACTCAACTTGGATTCCTCCGATGGCGGCGCGAATCGCCGCACGATAACGCCGGCGATGAATGCACCCAATACTGCGTCCAATCCAAATTCGCTAGCGATGGTTAGTAGAACAATGATCAGGAGCAAGGCAAATCGGAGAGCTGTTTGTGAACTAGTGTTATGGCCCCGTTCGAAAATATTACGCACCCGGTCGGTGGCAAGCCGATTTCCAATGACAGCAAGAAGTAACGCAATTACACCGAACACGAGCAGGCTGATAATCGCGGCGAATGAGGACTTGGTCCCAAGCAGGACCGCGATGGCGATAATCGGCCCAAATTCGCCCCATGCCCCTGCTCCCATGAAGAACGTTCCAAACTTGGTGCTCAACTCACCCCTGTCGCGCAGCATTGGCAACAGAGTTCCGAGGGCAGTCGAGGACAGCGCGATCGCAACAGCCACTGTGTCTTCCACCTTGCCAGTTTCGGTCATGATCAGAGCAGCGATGAGTGCGACAACAAGTGAGAGTACCCATCCAATGGCGGCCAGTTTCCCACTTTGGCCCCGGATAGCCCGTTGTTCAAGTTCAAGGCCCGCCAAGAAGAAAAGCAACCCAAGGCCCAATTCGCTCAAGAGTTCGATGGAACCTTCGGGTTGAATCCACCCGAGAACTTCTGGGCCGAATACGATGCCGGCGCCAAGGAGGAGGACAACCTCGGCCACCTTGATGCGGAAGAGCCCGATCAGTAGGGGAACAAATGCGGCAATTGCTGCAACGGCTGCGAGGGAAATATATTCCTGGTTCACGAGGCTTGAGCGTAGCGGCAAAGTCACCATCGGGGTTGCATGTGGGATCAACCGGACATTGCTCATTATTATCTGGGGGTAGCGTCAACCAACCCTGATCGCTCGTCATATTTTCCGGCGATTGAAAAGAAGCACGGGCTTCCCATGTCTCATTGGTTTGACCAGATGTCGGACATTTCTGATTGGAAGTATCCGGAGCAGATTGCCTATCTCAGAGAGAATCATGGTTTCAGCCAGGCCCACGCAAATGCCTTGGTGCTCTATTGCAGAGGGTCGAAAAGTGCCCGAAGGTATGACAACTTTGAGGAATTCCTTGCACCACTTGATCCGATTAAACAGCAGACTCTCAAGGAGATCTTTGCAGCCATCACGAGCAAATTCCCCAAGGCGGAGTTGGTCATTGCTTGGAACCAGCCAATGATCCGGGTGCGAGATCAATATGTTTTTGGGGCATCAGTGGCGACCAATCACATAATCATTGCACCGGTGAGCACCGATGTTTTGGATGCATTTCGGCCGAGGCTTGAGGGTTATGTGGTCAAAAAGAAGACCTTTCAGGTGCCGGTTGACTGGAAAGTTGACAAGAAACTTTTGCAGGACATGGCGCGGGCGAGGATCGCGGAGATTCCCAAATAGATTCTGCACGCACAAGTTAAGGCCCGAGGTGCATGTGCTCCTCGGGCCTTAATCGCTTGAATTAACTATTTCTTGAGATCAAATCGATCCGCGTTCATGACCTTGTTCCACGCTGCAACAAAATCGTTAGCAAACTTCACCTTTGCATCATTTGAGGCATAGACCTCAGAAAGTGCACGAAGTTGCGAGTTGGAACCAAAAGCGAGGTCAACTCGAGTTGCTGTCCACTTCAGGTCGCCGGTTGCGCGATCCCGGCCTTCAAACAACTCCGCGGTGTCATCTGTTGGCTCCCACGTGGTTCCCATGTCAACGAGGTTGACAAAGAAATCATTTGTAAGGGTTTCAGGATTGTTGGTCAGGACCCCGAGTGGGGACTGCTTGGTATTCGCGTTGAGCGCACGCATGCCACCAACCAACACCGTCATTTCGGGAGCTGTGAGATTGAGCAAGCTTGCTTTTTCAAGCAACAGCGCCTCGGCAGGAGCGCTCAGCCCTTTGCCAAGGTAGTTGCGGAATCCGTCCGCTTTGGGCTCGAGGACCTCGAACGAGGCGGCATCCGTTTGTGCTTCTAGGGCATCCGTGCGACCTGGTGTGAACGAAACGGAGATACTCAGGCCCGCGTTCTTCGCAGCCTGCTCAATTGCTGCGTTGCCGCCGAGAACAATCAGGTCTGCGATTGAGACCTTTTTGCCACCCGATGCGGATCCATTGAACTCCTGCTGGATTGCCTCAATTGCTTTGAGTGCCTTGGCCAGTTGATCAGGATCGTTGGCTTCCCATGAAGTCTGGGGGGCAAAGCGAATGCGCGCTCCATTGGCGCCACCGCGCTTGTCTGTTCCACGGAATGTGGAGGCAGATGCCCATGCGGTCGCAACGAGTTCAGAAACCGATAGGCCTGAAGCCAGAAGTTTTGACTTCAGTGCATCGATATCTGCAGCGTCAACCACGGGATGATCCAAGGCGGGAACGGGGTCTTGCCAGATCAGGACCTCTGCTGGCACGTCAGGGCCGAGGTAACGACTACGTGGACCCATGTCGCGGTGCAACAACTTAAACCATGCGCGCGCAAATACATCTGCGAATTCCGCAGGATTTTCATAGAACCTGCGAGAGATCGGTTCGTAGATCGGATCCATGCGAAGTGCCAAGTCGGCAGTAGACATCATGGGAGCGTGTGTCTTACCGGCGACATGGGCATCTGGCACGGTTTCGGCGGCTGCTGGATCCGTTGGGATCCATTGCTGCGCACCGGCAGGGCTCTTGACCAGTTGCCATTCGTACTTGAACAGTGTTTCAAAGTAACTGTTGTCCCAAGTAATGGGTGTTGGAGTCCAAGCACCCTCAAGGCCACTGGAAATCGTGTACTCCGCGTTGCCGGTGCCGAAGCTGTTCTTCCATCCCAGGCCCATTTGCTCAATAGGAGCACCTTCAGGCTCTGGACCAACATACTTGTCAGGATCTCCCGCTCCGTGTGTCTTGCCAAATGTGTGGCCGCCGGCAACGAGTGCCACTGTTTCTTCATCGTTCATGGCCATACGGGCAAAAGTTTCGCGAATATCGCGGGCCGATGCGAGTGGATCAGCTTTGCCATTGGGACCTTCGGGGTTGACATAAATAAGTCCCATTTGCACAGCAGCGAGTGGATTCTCCAGTTCGCGATCACCTGAATAGCGTTCATCGTCTAGCCAGGCTTGTTCGGAGCCCCAGTAGGTGACATCATCTGGTTCCCACACATCCTCGCGGCCTCCACCGAACCCAAACATTTTCAAGCCCATGGACTCCATGGCCACGTTTCCGGTGAGTAGGAAAAGATCTGCCCAAGAAATCTTTTGACCGTACTTTTGCTTGATTGGCCACAATAGGCGACGTGCCTTGTCCAAGTTGACGTTGTCTGGCCAGCTGTTCAGGGGAGCGAAACGCTGCATGCCAGCGCCGCCGCCACCACGACCATCGGTTGTGCGGTAGGTGCCAGCGCTGTGCCAGGCCATACGAATAAAGAAGGGACCGTAGTGGCCGTAGTCTGCAGGCCACCATTCCTGTGAATCTGTCATCAGTGCTGTCAGATCCGCCTTGACCGCATTCAAGTCGAGTGAATTGAATTCTTTTGCGTAATCAAAATCCTCGCCCATGGGACTGGCGGCGGGAGCATTGAGTTGCAAAAGTTTGAGGTTGAGTTGGTTGGGCCACCAGTCTTGATTGGTGGTTCCTGCGATTGGTTGCCAGGTGCCACCACCGGTGACGGGGCATTTAGCTTCTGTTGTCATTTTCTCTCCTATATATATGTGGTGTTGATCTAATTTCTTGAAACTTTTTGGCATGTGGGGCATCGGCCTAGGTAGGCAACATCAGCCTCATCGATCTCAAAACCATGATCGTCTGATGCCGTCAGGCACGGAGCATTGCCCACAGAGCATTCGACATCAGCGAGGTGACCGCAATCGCGGCAAATAATGTGATGATGGTTGTCATCCATTTCTCGCTCAAAGAGGGCAGGGGATCCGACAGGCTGAATCTTTCGCACTAGACCTTCAGACACCAGCAATGCCAGGGTGTCATAGACGGACTGGCGAGAAATGGACCCGATATCAGCGCGAACAGCGGTCGCGACAGCATCAGCGCTGATGTGCTTGTGATCAGTTATCGCGTTCATCACGGCAATTCGCTGGGCCGTGACCTGTACCCCATGTTCGCGGAGCAATTGATCGGAATGCATGCGCCAAAGTCTAGGGCTATTTTGGACATTGTCAATATTTAGACTTTCTCCAAAATACCCAGCCTGGTTGCGGTTTATGGTTAACTGGCCGCGAATCACGGCACACAGGTATAAACATATGTACAGGTAGTTACATATTTATTGTCAATTGAAGAGGACACATGAGCGACTCATTAGCCCAAGCACATGAAGATCTGTATTCAGCATTGAATGTGATGCTGACTGGAGAGGCTGATCCAATTTTGGCCGTTTGGTCAAGTGCTGAGGATGTCACCTACGGTGGTCCGTTTGGCGGATTTGTTTCAGGTAGAGCCGCCATCGTCGATGCATTCAATGCGTCAGCTGCCATGAATTTGCAGGGCGCTATCGAAGTATCAGATGTTCATATTGTCGATGGAGGAAACATTGGTTACACCGCCTGCATTGAACACGGAATCAATCACGTTATTGATGGAGAGAATGTAAATCTCGAGCACCGAGCGACCAATATCTTTCGCAAGGAAAGCGATGGCTGGCATCTTGTTCACCACCATACTGACCGGTCACACTGACCAATAACACTAATCGGTCGTACACATTGATTAATGAGCCAGCTTCTCACTCTTTAGAGTCTGACTTCTCCGTGTGAACAGATTCAATACCATCGGCTAAGCCTTTGACGGTCCCTTCAAGGCCGTGAGCGAGAACCTCAGCTGTTATGCCAACTGCCTTGCCCAAGTCCTTGCCCGCATGTTCCGCGTCTGCTTTTGCGCGTACCTTTTTTGCTTCATCCATGTCCACATTGTGCACTGACCGCCTCAACGCACTCAAGGCAATGGATTTCGAATTACCCGACTTTGGGTTCCGCCCCAGATTCTCACTGGGGTGAATTGTCCTATTTTTTTGGGCGTGTTGCCAGGAAATGGCCTCTGGAAAATCTAATCTCAGAAGTGTCACATGACTTTCCCGAGGAGGAAATTATGCAAAGTAGGTATGCACGCGCACTGGCTGCTGAGTTTGTCGGAACTTTCCTTTTGGTTTTTCTCGCGGTCGGTACCGCGATATTTGGCATCTCCGCAATTGTTGGGGACAACGGCGCAGGGCCTGGATCCGGAGTTGTCGGTGTGGCAATGGCCTTCGGTCTGGTGCTTTTGGGCATTGCCTATGCATTTGGTCCTGTGAGTGGTGCGCACGTCAATCCCGCCGTGACTTTGGCCATGTTGCTGGGGCGCAGGCTGCCGGCCTCGGAGGCGATCGGATATTGGATCGTCCAATTCCTAGGTGCTATTGCGGCAGGAGCGATGCTCAAGCTGTTCGTGTCATCTTTCGGAGTAACGGATTACACCGGCGCACTTGGCACAAACTCCTATGACAATGGGGCCATCAATATGACGGGTGCATTTGTGCTTGAAGCACTCTTGACGGCAGCTTTCGTGCTCGTGATCTTGCTTGTCACTGAGCGAGTTGCAGCCCCTGGGTTTGCAGGTCTGGCCATTGGCTTTACTTTGACTCTCGTGCACCTTGTAGGCATTCCCTTGACGGGAACCTCGGTAAACCCTGCTCGTTCATTCGGTCCTGCACTATTTGAAGGTGGCACAGCACTGTCGCAGGTCTGGTTATTCATCCTTGCTCCGTTAGCGGGTGCAGTCATTGCGGTCATCGTGTGGATGCTGACCCGGGCTGACTCTGAAATGCCTGAGGCTCAGGTCGCTGGATCAGAGCGCGAGTAATCTCGCAAGACAAAGAAGCGGGGCGGATCTTCATGCTTTATCAAGAGCAGCTGCATTTTTTGTCAATGAGCCAATTAGATAGAAGGCGTTGCAAATTTTAAGGCTCCCTGCAGTTTCATTCATAGGGTTGTGAATTAAGGTGCAACATGGCACATAACAAAATAAGCGTGCTGACCGCAGATCTGGCGGTTGAGACGCGAACAGTTGAAGCACCCCTGCCCAATTCCCATCAGGTCCAAATCGCTGTCAAATCAGTCGGTGTGTGTGGCTCAGATATTCATTATTGGGAGCACGGTCGCATCGGGCCTTATGTTGTTGAGAGTGACCTTGTTCTCGGTCATGAAGCTTCGGGGGTGGTCACGGCAATTGGGTCTGATGTCACTTCTGTATCGGTGGGCGACCGCGTGGCAATTGAGCCGGGAGTTCCCTGTGGTCATTGTTATGAATGTCGAATGGGTCGTTACAACTTATGCCCAGAGGTTCAATTCTTTGCCACACCGCCCGTGGATGGCGCGTTCGCACAATTCGTGGTGATTGATGAGAACTTTGCTCATCGAGTTCCAGACTCCATGTCTTTTGATGAAGCTGCCCTGATAGAACCATTGTCTGTCGGTGTGTGGGCATGCAAGAAGGCAAAGGTTGCCCCCGGCTCACGTGTTCTGGTGACAGGAGCCGGACCTGTGGGGCTTATGTGTGCCAAGGTTGCACGAGCAAGTGGTGCCATTGAAGTAACCGTGACCGATGTCAATCTCGAGCGGTTAAAGGCTGCTGCGGCGATGGGATTTACCATTCACAGGTCGGGAGTCGACCAAGCTTTGACTGAAAAATCCTTCACAGCTGTCATCGAATGCAGCGGGAATGTCCATGCCATCAACACGGCAATTAGGGCTGCGGCACCTGCCTCGGTGGTGGTGCTGGTGGGCATGGCTGCCGATGGAAATGTGACCGTGCCTGTTGATGTGATTCAGGGCAGGGAGTTGTGGCTGACGGGAACTTTCAGGTACGCACACACCTATCCCACGGCAATTGGGCTGGTATCTAGTGGTGCCGTGATTATCTCTGATCTCGTCAGTGCGAGCTATGACCTAGGCAACGTTGAGAACGCGCTGGGCCATGCGCGCAAACACCCGGAGGACCTCAAGGTTATTGTTCGCGTGTCATGAACAAACAACTTGTCGCAGGTGTTGATTCATCCACGCAATCTGTGAAGATTGTTGTTCGCGATTGTGAAACGGGTGAACTGATTCGCGAGGCAAAAGCTCCGCATCCCGATGGTACTGAGATTGACCCCGAGATTTGGTGGCAAGCACTAGGTTCAATCGCACCAGATGTTCTCGACGGCGTTTCGGCGATTTCAATATCAGCGCAGCAGCACGGAATGGTTGCGTTGGATGCTCAGGCGGAGGTAGTGCGCCCGGCGCTGTTGTGGAACGACACTCGATCTGCTCAGGCGGCTTTGGATTTGGTCACAGATCTCGGTGGTGCGGATAAATGGGCGCAGGCAGTGGGAAGCGTTCCTTTGGCCGCATTCACTGTGAGCAAATTGCGCTGGATGGCCGAGCACGAACCTGAAAATGCCGCGAAAACTGAAACAGTGGTTCTACCGCATGATTATTTGACTTGGTTGCTTGCGGGCAAGCCCAGTGAGTTCATCACAGATCGCGGTGATGCCAGCGGAACGGGTTATTGGTCACCTCGTGAAGGCGCTTACCGTCAGGACCTTGTTGAAATGGCGCTTGGCCATGAACTAGATGTGCCGCGTGTGGCAGCACCGGCTGAAATAGTTGGTTACTCAGAGCTTTTTGGTTCCAGTCCGATAGCTATTGCGCCGGGCACCGGTGACAACATGGGGGCAGCGTTGGCGTTGGGAGTGCAGCCGGGTGATGTGGTGGTGTCATTGGGAACATCTGGAACGGCGTATGCCGGCTCACTCCAAGGGACTGCGGATTCCAGCGGCTTGGTTGCAGGTTTTGCCGATGCAACTGGCAACTTCCTACCGCTGGTATGCACGTTGAATGCAGCGCGAATTCTCAGTGCGACAGCACAAATGCTTCGTGTTGATTTTGACGAGTTTGCCCGCCTGGCTCGTGCTGCGAAACCGGGATCTGGTGGCTTGACTTTCTTGCCGTATCTCGATGGTGAGCGAACTCCAAACCTGCCGCACGCCCGCGGATCACTTCATGGAATGACCCGAGAAAATATGACCGCCGAAAATATTGCTCGCAGTGCCATTGAGGGAATGTTTGGCGGGTTATCTGATGCAGTCCAGGCTCTTACCAACCTTGGAGTTGGCGTTAATCGCGTAATTGTGATCGGTGGCGCGGCGGCGAACTCTGCAGTTCTTGATGTTGCCGCAACCATGTTTGATGCACCGGTCGAAGTTCCTCCAGCTGGAGAATATGTTGCGGACGGTGCTGCTCGGCAGGCAGCATGGGCTTTGTCTGAATTAGATTCTCCGCCCGTGTGGGACAGTTTGAATCCGGGGATCACCCACCGCGTTGACCCCATTGCCGTACCTGAAATTCGTGAGCGTTACCAACAGGTTCGCAAGCAGACTTACTCCGTCTAAGTTAGTTCGCTCGGGCTTGAATTTCCTCAACGATCTCGGCAACCCGGATGGATTGCCATGGTCCAGGTACCCAGCCACCTTGGTTCCTGATGCACTTGCTGAATTGCTCGAACATGAGGCGATAGGGATTGACCGCGGGAAATGACTCAACGGCGCCATTGACAATCAAGTCACCCGCTTCATGCCATTGCGTGAATGATTGATCGTCGGGGATGGAGATTTCACCATCAGTTCCCTTGATCATGAACCTTTGAGAGGGATGCATGTCGAATGAGGCGACAATCGCACCTGAGCCTCTATTGCCATCAGGTGTTTCCCAGGAAATTTGCGCCTTTGTGGTCATATCGACTCGATATCCAGCGTTGTCGGCGCTCGCACTCGTGACCGAATAAAGAGTTTCTTCAGGTAGGAGAGCAACAATTCCATGGAGTGGATAGATGCCAACATCGAAAAGCGCCCCACCGCCTTGTTCAGGAGCAAGACGATAGTTGTCTTCGGGTATACCTGAAAAAGTGAAGGTGGAGAGATAATTTCTCGGTGAACCGACCGCACCTTGGGCGACAAGTTGATTTATGCGACGCATGCGCGGACTCCATAATGACCAGGTCGCCTCAGACAGCAGTAGTCCGCGTTCTTCAGCTAAGGCGTAAGCCTGAGTTGTATCGGCCGCACTCATGGTCATTGGCTTCTCGCAGAGGACATGTTTGCCCGCATGGAGGGATGCTTCAATATATGGAAAGTGTGCGTCGTTGTTCAATGAAATGTAAACGGCATCGACTTCAGGATCACTGAGAAGATCGTCATAGGTCGCGTGAACTTTCCCCGGGTTAATCGTTGCGGCGCGCTGAGCATCTCGGGCGGCAGCCGCGAATAGTTCTATGCCTTCGCCTTCGTGAACTGCGGCTGCTGTAGCTCGCTGCGCGAGCATTCCGACGCCGATGAAGCCCCACCGAACGGGAGATGTGTCCACTTCCATGTGAAAAGTCATGTGAAGAGAATAGTTCTTTATCGCGCAAGGAGTCGAGGGACTTCGGGCATTCCATTGCGCAGTGCAGATGTTTCGGCCGCTTCCATCAAGGCCACGACATCACGTGATCCCAGTGCACTGACCTGCATGGGAGTGCCATCAAGTAAATATGCGGCAAGTTCCTGGTGAAAGAGGTAGGGGGTTACGTCATCAAGTTCGACTTGCGCGCGATGGCCATCGTCTTTATACACGAATATTTGTGCGGGAAGGTCAGCTACTGCGGGCTCGGCTGCAAGGTCCCATTCCCCGATGATTGCGCCGTGAGTGCCCAGGACGTAGAACTTGGGTCTGCGTGCTGCGGCGAGGTCTGAATTTACAAATATTGCGGTCGTGCCATTGTCAAATGTCAGGCGCACCTCAGCATGGTCGGCATTGGTCACGTGATGCCAGTGGCGCTTGTGATTGACTCCCGAGACGTGCGCGACTTTTTGGGGAAAAAGGTTCAAGATTTGATCAAGGTAGTGCGAGCCCCAGTCAAAAATTGCTCCACCGGAGACATCAGACATGGAATGCCAATAGTCACAGGGACGCGAGTAGCCGCCAACGAATGATTCATAGGCAAAAGGCTCACCAATTGCGCCACTCTCAATCAAACGTCGCATGGTGACAAAGTCCCGATCAAAGCGCCGGTTTTGATAGACCACCAGAGTGAGGTTCTTCTCGGCTGCGAGTGCAATGAGTTCATCGCATTCGGCTGCGGTCAGGGCCATGGGTTTTTCCAGCACAACGTGAATTCCGCGCTGAAGTGCCTCTCGGGCCCATGAATAGTGACTATTGGGCGGAGTTGAAATCACCACAATGTCAATCAGACCTGAGTCAAGCATGAGCGTTGCGTCGCCGAAAGATGCTATTTCTGGAGCCAACTCTTGGGCGGCGGCAATTCTCTCTGGATTTGTATCGCAGACGGCCGTGAGGGTCAGACCCTGTGTGGCGGCAACTGCCTGATTGTGTTCGTGGCCAATGGCTCCGTAGGCCAATAGTCCTACGCGCAGGGGAGAGTTCATGATGTAAAAATCTACTGCAATTCACTCACTCCTGCACATTGGCATGTAAGACCCCGGATTTCTCGCTAGATTGATCCCCGAGTTTCATAATTAATATTCCCTTCATGCGCATTGGAGAACCTGTGACTAAATATTCATTAGCTGGCCGAACCGCAGTTGTGACCGGAGCATCGCGCGGTATTGGTCGTGCGATTGCCGTGTCACTTGCCCGTGAGGGTGCCTCAGTCGCATTGGTTGCTCGAAACGCGGAACTTTTGGCGGAGGTCAAGGCTGAGATCGATGCATTAGGCGGCACCAGTCAAGTAATAGTCATGGACCTTGCCACCGAGGATGCTGCAGAGAAGTTATCTCAAGAATTGGATTTTGATTCACTCAATATTTTGGTGAACAACGCTGGTGGAAACTCGTTCATGAGTTCCACCGAGAAAATGCGCCTTTCAGGCTGGCGTAAAACTATGAACCTGAATCTTGACTCGATTGTCGCCATCACTCAGGCGTTAATTCCACGGCTGGTCAACTCTGGCAATGGCTCGGTCATCAATGTGTCTTCCGTCGCGGGACTTCGCGGCTCCCCATTCATGTCTCATTACGGTGCAGCGAAGGCGGCCTTGATCAGCTTCTCCCGCAGTTTGGCAGTGGAACTGGCCGGTCAAGGTGTGCGGGTTAATTCCCTCGTGCCCGGTTGGATTGAGACTGACCTGACGGACTTCCTACGCACTACTAAAGAGTCCGAACAGGGGGCGCTCTCCAGAGTCCCCATGGCTCGTTGGGGTCGCGCTGAGGAAATCGCCGATGCCGCTCTATTCCTTGCAAGTGATGCATCCACGTTCATGACAGGCCAAGAGCTTGTGGTGGATGGCGGGCTCTCAGCAATGCCGTAGCAGCTTGGGGCGAAAAACTTTTCGAAATACTGCGAGGAACGCTGCATTCTGTGCGAAATTGATGGATGATGTTTCTAGTGAAGGAACTACTGGAAAGGGAATGCCATGAGCAATTACGAAACCAGTCGACTCACCCGCGCGGAGGCCAAGCATAAGCCGCATCGGAGCGAAGATCGCTTCTTTGCCGCCCGCAATGACGCCAGAGCCCGCTGCGAGAGCCTTCGAACGGCAATACGAAAATCACACATCCATGCGGTGGTCCGCGATGAACTTTTGGCGGCAGTGGATCGCGCCGAGGAATTAGTGAAAGGTGTTGGACCCACTCAGTCACATCCTGGTGCTGAGATTAAGCAACTGGCCAAGGAAATTGACCATCTCACTTTTGCTGAACAATGGGTGGCTGCATCAGATCGAGTTCTCTCGCGACTCAATGGGCAGGGGCCAGCAAACTTACGCGAACAACTCGAGCAGGCCCAAGAAGAAGTGATGTGGTGTGTGCGCGCAAATGAGTGGAATGGTCAATTGACGGCAGCTGGAACCCAATTACAGGGTGCTGTACGGGAAGCGGAAGTTCACGCGTCGCGCATAGCGTGACGTTTTAGTTATCGACGCGAAGTGGCTGCGGGCATCTTGCCCGCAGCCCTTTGTAATTTGGATGACTCGCCTAGTTCTTCAGCCATGAACTCCCGCAGAAGGTCAATGGCCCGAAGGACCTTCTTGCTGCGCAACGAATAAATCGCATTGAGTCCGTCGCGTTCAACTTGAACTATTCCACGATCACGCAGCACGGCAAGGTGTTGGCTCGTATTTGACTGGCTGAGTTCTAGTGCCAGTGCTAACTCGTTGACTGTCAATGGTCCGCCACGCAGTTCCGTGATAATCAAAAGGCGCTTAGGGTCAGCAATTGCTTTGCACAGTCGTGCATGCAGTTCGTGAATTTCAATTTGCAGTTCGCGGTCCATGAGAAATCAGACTATCCGACAGTGGTGGATGCGGCACATTGGTTTTTGCCAATCTCAAGAAATTCTATTTCTTCAGCGCTGACAACTTTGCCTGCATTGACGGCCCGGATAGTGTCGTAGGTGTCTGGGGCACTGGGCAGAGTTCCGACGATTTCTTGGACAAAAGTCTCCATATCATCCTCGTTCATTAATGTGGATTCAAATATGTGCGCCAATGTGGTGGCGACGAGTCCATCTGCGCCAATTTCGGCCTCAGTGGACCAATGGGCGGGCAGGATCATGGTGTTCGGATCTAATGGTTGCAGGCGATCGTGGACTGTATGGAATAGTTCTTTGGCCAATTCGTCGGCTTTCCCCGTGAGATCGGGCCGGCCCACCCCTCGAACAAAGACAGTGTCGCCGGTGAGAAGGAATACGCCTGGCAGGTGCAAGCAGGTGGTTCCAGGAGTATGCCCTGGCATTTTGATGGCGAATGCGTGCACTTTAGTCGTGCCAAGGTCGATTTCTTGACCATCTGCCAGCGGCTCATTGGGCCACGGGACCTTGGGACCAGCATCTTCCACGGGAAGGTGATAGCTGGCACCTGTTCGCATTGCCAGGTCAGGTCCACCTGAAATATGGTCGGCGTGCACATGGGTATCAAGTACATGAGTGATGGTCATGCTGTGGGCTGCAGCAAGTGATTCATAGGGCTCAGGGAATCGAGCAGGATCAACCACGACTGCATTGCCGCCGTCGCTGCCAAAGACATAGGAAATACAGGCTTTGGATGGGCGTTGGATTTGCCAACCGAGAACGCCGTCGGGCATGCCGGGCAATTCCTTGGGAATCACGAGTTCGGCCCATGCCGCGGTACCGCCTTCAAGGTTGCGGACATGTCGACCCTCGTCCTTCAACATCTCAATCAACATTGCGCTGCCATTACCGTGGGCGCATACAACGACGGAATTCTCGGGGATTTCTTGTGCAAGGTTCTCGACGTCTTCGACCGCAAGCCAGATAGGAACATTTTTGGTCGCAACAGGTGCGGGGCCTTCAACCTGCCACGCGGCAAACTCATCCTGATTTCGAACATCAAGGATGTAGGGGACACTTCCACGCCCGATTTCAGCGTATAGATCTGCAGCACTAATTGACGTTACTTCACTCATGATTCTCCCGAGTCTCATGACAGATGATCACCAAGCTCACGATCAATTTCCTATTGATCAAGTGGAGAATAGTGGCCATCGATTTATTGTTATATGCGCAAACGCTAATACAAATTTTGAGGCTTTGAGCCGTTTTAATCAAATTTAAATAATTTTTACCATTACCCTTGCCGAGAGACTCTGCGGCGTCTAACGTGAAGACAGTGCACTTTTTAATGGATCTGAATCGAGGGAAAACCTATGAGTGACGAACAAGAAAGTATGACCATCATTGCTTTTAGTGGGGATTTGGACAAGCTGTGGCCCACCATGATTTTGAGTTCGACCGCGGCGGCCACGGGCATGAACGTCACGGTCTTCTTCACTTTTTGGGGCCTATTCCCGCTGGTCAAAGAGGATGTGCGAATTACAGGTAAAGACGCGATGACAAAAATGCTCGCGGGTATGAATGCTCCAGGTTTCCAAGGAGCAAAATTGTCCAAGATGAATATGGGTGGAGCGGGCAGGCGCATGATGCGCAAGGTCGCAAAAAAGGGAAACCTCATGCCACCAGAAGATTTATTCGATATTTGTCTGGACATGGGAGTGAACATGTGGCCTTGTCAGATGACAATGGATCTACTGGGCATTAAACCCGAGCAGATGCGCCCTAACCTAGGCGCGCCCGTTGGTGCAGCGACAGCGCTTCAAATGATGGCCAAGTCCCAAGTCAGTTTGTTTATTTAACTACTAATCGAATAAGAGATGATGGAGGAAACAGTGGAATTCGACGTTGAAGTAGATGCAAAGAATCAAAGTTGCCCTATGCCTGTTCTACTCACAGCTAAAGCAGCGAAAGGCATGGCAGAGGGACAGATCATGTATCTCGAGGCCACCGATGCTGGTGCTCGCTCAGATATTCCAGCCTGGGTTACCCAAACTGGTAATGAACTCGTGGAGTCATCTGAAGACGGCGGAGTCCTGAAGTTTTACATTAGAAAGAAGTGACACATTGCGTTACGGCTTTGCAATAGATCAGCGCACGTGTATTGGTTGCCACGCTTGCACGGTGGCGTGTAAAATCGAACATGATGTGCCCGTAGGCCAGTTCCGAACTTGGGTGAAATATGTGGACAAGGGCGAGTACCCCACCACAACGCGCGAGATGGGTGTCATGCGATGCAATCACTGCACTGATGCTCCGTGCGTGAAAGCGTGTCCAACCACTGCGCTATTCATCCGCGACGACGGCATTGTTGATTTCGATAACGAAAACTGCATTGGCTGCAAGATGTGCATGCAGGCGTGCCCCTACGACGCTATCTACATCGATGAAAACACTCACACGGCTGCCAAGTGCAATTTTTGTGCGCACCGCATTGACCAGGGTCTTGAGCCCGCATGCGTACAGGTATGTCCAACAGAGTCCATCTGGGTGGGGGATATCGATGATCCTTCCAGTGGGATTAGCAAATTCTTGAGCATCGAGCCCATCAATGTTCGCACTCCGGAACAGGGCACCAGGCCCAATGTGTATTACGTCGGTGCTGATCAAACCGTGCTTGACCCACTCGCGGCACCCGTTGATGGAACATATTTATGGGCGGAAGCCGATGTGCTGAGATTGGAAACGGCCGCAGAATTACCCGGTGATCCGCTCACAAAGGCGCGCCTAACACTCAACACTTCGCATCCTCGGCCTTGGGGTTGGAAAGTCTGGACCTACCTGTGGACCAAATCGATTTCTGCCGGAGCACTGTTGGTGGCCGCACTCTTGGTGTTATTTACACCGGATCGCACAGAGTTTGTAACGACCGTTGCGCCATTCATTTCTGAACTCTTCCTAGCTATAACAGCGGCGCTGTTGATCTGGGACTTGAAACGACCTGATCGGTTCCTGTTCCTTCTTGACCCACGCAAAATCAATAAGAAGTCTTGGTTGGCGCTCGGTGGAATATTCCTCACCCTTGGCGCAGCTGTCGGTGGATTGTGGTTCCTTGCTGGAGCTGCAACCTGGCTCGGCCTCGGTGATTTCACTGGCGCAATCGACATTTTGGCGTGGCCGGCAATTCCTGCGGCGATCATGGTTGCGGGTTACACGGCATTCCTCTTTGGGCAGGCTGAAGGCCGTGACCTTTGGCAGTCACCGGTGCTTTTCTGGCATTTGCAGGCTCAGGCGGTGATGGTTGGTTCTGGTGCGCTTCTTATTGTCTCCGCGATTTTTGCTCCAGAGGATGCCACCGTGACATGGCTTACGTGGGCATTGATAGCCGGCATAGCCGCGCATCTGTTGATCACCCTTGTCGAGTTTGGTGGCACTCACCCCACTCGCAATGCGCAGGTGGCAGCGCACTCAATCACGCACGGTCGATACTCACGGCAGTTCTACTTGGGCTCAGTAGGTTTGAGTTTGGTGGCAGCAGCACTTGCGTTTATCTCTATAGGAACAGGGGCTGCGCTTTGGGCGATTATTGCCGGGCTCGTAGTGCAGGTGAGTCTGGTCTTCCACGAAAAAGTTTTTGTGAAGGCAGCGCAGGATCCTCCTCTCTCCTAATTTTCGGTTGACAATACAAAGAAATGAGCTGACATGAAGCCACGTGAGACCCCGGCGCCACACGGACCGGCCGCCACACCAGTGGGACCAGATGCCCCTGAGCACTTTGGTTTGCGAGTGCGGGAAACGTTGTCCAATTACCCGCCGGTAGAGACCTGGGATGACGTTGTCATGTATAGCGCCAAGGATCACCCGCGCAAAGTTGCACGCAACTACATGTTGGTACCTACCACTTGCTTCAACTGTGAATCAGCGTGCGGTTTATTGGCCTATGTTGACAAAGAAACGAAGGAAGTTGTCAAAATCGAGGGCAACCCAGCACACCCGGGTTCGCGTGGTCGTAACTGCGCCAAGGGTCCAGCAACAATTAATCAAACTTCTGATCCTGAGCGAATTTTGTATCCGCTCAAGCGCACAGGTCCTCGCGGAAGTGCACAATTTGAACGCGTCTCATGGGATGACGCCATGGATACGATCGCTGGACGTATTCGTAAGGCCATCCAGGAAGACCGGCGCAATGAGGTCATGTATCACGTTGGTCGCCATGGTGAAGATGGCTTCATTGAGCGCGTATTGCTCACATGGGGTGTTGACGGGAATAACACCCACACGAATATCTGCTCCGCTGGTGCTCGTTTTGGATACTCCATGTGGGGTGGCTATGACAGGCCTTCACCCGATCATGCCAACGCCAAAGTAATTCTTTTACTCTCCAGCCACCTAGAGGCTGGCCACTACTTCAACCCACACGCCCAGCGCATCATGGATGCCAAAGTCAGGGGTGGAGCGAAGTTGGTTGTGGTCGATCCACGCTTGTCCAACACAGCTGCTCATGCGGATGAATGGGTGTCACCTTGGCCCGGCAGTGAGGCTGCCATGCTGCTTGCTATTGCCGCATACATTCTTCGCACCGATCAGGTTGCGTGGGATTACATTAAACGCTGGGTGAATTGGCAGGTCTACATGGCAAACCTGCACCCAGATCAGCCTGCAGGTGATTTCGAGGCATTCAAAAAGGCGTTAACCGAGGACTACCAAAAATACACATTTGAATTTGCCGCAGAGGAATGCCGCGTGCCTGCCAGCCAAATTGAAAAGGTTGCCAAGATTGTGGCAGGGGCCGATGGCAAGTTGGCCGCGCACACTTGGCGGGCGGCAAGTGCCGGAAATCTCGGTGGTTGGGCAGTTGCTCGTGCACTGTTCTTCCTCACCGTCCTTACCGGCAGCATCGGCCAAAAAGGTGGCACAAGCCCGAACGGCTGGAACAAATTGATTCCGCACGGTCCCAATATGCCTGGCGGCCATGATTCGTGGAATGAATTGTTGTGGCCTGCAGAGTTCCCTCTCTCTACGAACGAGCTCTCCATCTTGTTGCCGCACTTTCTTAAAGATGGTCGCGGCAAAGTGGATACCTACTTCTCTCGGGTTTACAACCCTGTCTGGACAAATCCCGATGGCTTCAGTTGGATTGAAGCGCTCTCTGACGAAGACCTCGTTGGGTGTCACGTGGCCATGACTCCAACCTGGAGTGAGACTGCGATTTATGCGGACTTCATCCTGCCGTTCGGCCATAGCACCGAGCGACATGACACTCAGTCTTATGAGCAGTACGCAGGTAAGTGGCTTGGTTTCCGCCAACCTGTTTCTCGAGTCGCCCGGGAGCGCATGGGCGAAACCTTCACCGACACCCGCGATACAAACCCGGGAGAGGTCTGGGAGGAAACCGAGTTCTGGATCGAACTTTCGTGGCGCATTGACCCTGATGGTGAACTTGGAATTCGCAAGTACTTCGAGTCGATGAAGAATCCTGGGACAAAAATTGGAGTCGATGAGTACTACGGTTACATCTTTGACAATAACGTGCCAGGTTTGCCAGAGAAGGCAGAGAAACTTGGTTTGACTCCGTTGGAATACATGCGCAAATATGGTGCTGTTGAAGTCGTTGCTGACCTCTATCGTCAGGATGAGCGCCCATTGACGCCTGCTGAGCGCGAAGGTGCTGTGGCCGATGAAAACGGTGTGTTGCGCAAGCCAACAACAATGGAGTCACAGAAGCCATTGGTGGGTGAAGCAGGTGCAGTCGGTGTTGTTCTTGACGATGGCTCCGAAGTTGCCGGGTGGCTCACGCCTTCGCGCAAACTTGAACTGTATTCGCCATCAATGGCTGATTTCGGCTGGCCCGAATACGCAACTCCGGTCTACATAGAGTCCCATGTCTCACACCGAGCGATTGATGTTGCCAGCAATGAAATGGTACTGGTGCCCACTTTCCGCCTGCCCACATTGATTCATACTCGCTCAGGAAACGCAAAGTACCTCAACGAGATTAGCAACAAACACCCCATGTGGATGAACAACATTGACGCAAAGCGTCTTGGATTGCAAACAGGGGACATGGTGCGCGTCAGTACTGAGATCGGTTACTTCGTCGCCCGCATCTGGGCGACAGAGGCAGTCCGTCCAGGTGTCACTGCCTTGTCACACCATATGGGTCGCTGGCGCACCACTGACGATGCAGGAAGTCGTTGGGTAACAGGCAAGGTTGATGTAGGCAAGCTCCCCGACGGGCGCTGGCGTTTGCGTTACAAAGAAGGCGTAAAGCCATTTGCTTCAGGAGATCCTGATTCAATGCGCATTAACTGGGAAGACCCAGGTGTACACCAGAACCTCGCATTCCCCGTGCATCCAGATACTTGGTCTGGCATGCATTGCTGGCATCAGAAAGTCTCCATCGAAAAGGCTCATGATGAAGACAAGTACGGAGATGTTGTTGTCGATACTGCAAAGTCACGCGAGGTGTACCAGGAGTGGATGGCCAAAACACGTCCAGGGCCAAATGCTCAGGGGCTGCGCAGGCCTGAGTTCATGATGCGTCCCGTGATGCCCATGCGCAAGGCTTTCTATGTAAATCCACCGCAGGAATAATTCGCGACTCAACTTCTCGTGGTGCGCTAGTCTGGTTCGATACTTTTTGATTCAGATGGGGTGACCATTGAGCAAGGAACTGTGGCGTGCCACACCTTCGTGGCTGCAGAGGAATTCAACGGCCCTCATGGAGTTGATGGCTGATCAGTCAGCCACTGACTATTCAGACTTGCACGCTTGGTCTATTGACTGTCCCGGTGAGTATTGGAGTCGACTGTGGTCTGATGTCGGGGTAGTGGGCGAACGGGGAGCCCAATCAG
>JAFMDS010000031.1 GCA_017857175.1 Candidatus Nanopelagicales bacterium
GCAATGGTCGGGTGCGGTTGCTTACTCACAGCGATGCCACCTTCTTTTGTGAATCCAGATACTGAGCCGAAGCAATGACAACACACCACACAAACAGCCACGCTACTCCGAGATTGAGGGTGTCGTGGAATGCGGTAATGCCCAACAGAGAAGCAATGACAACAATGAGGGTGCGGCCATCAACCCCTAATGCAGACCAGGTGATCCACCGTGGGGCGCGAGAGTCAGATAAAGCCCGATAGAGATTGTCGTAGTGATGGTAGGCAACTATAAAGAGATAGCCGAATGCCAATGTCTCCCACTGGGGGAAAGCATAAATGGCAATCCACGCCACCAATCCCATTTCAAAAATGCGCAATAGCATGGGAAATGACCAATTCCACCGAGAGGTGGGTGAGAGTTTCCATCTCTTTGGTAGCGAGCCGAGCAACGGACCCGCATCAAGTTGGTCAGCGATAATCTGCACTCCCGCAGGCTCATGGGACCAACGCAGCGTTCTGAGAATGCGGCCAGCAAGGGTGTACAGCCAGGCCAGGGATGTGAGAACCAGCAGCGCCAGCAGCGCCCAGTAGCCATTGAAAACCACAGCCACAACACTGAGCACCAGCCACCGTTCGCCGATTGGCATGTGAATGACCTTCTTGGTCCAGCGGACGAATGGGCGCGAATTAATTGCTGTGGACCGAGCAATCGCACCCGCCTGTGGGCCCCATGGGTCCGCTGACTCGGTCAGGGCGGCGACCGGTAGACCGACCTCGCGAATGCGTTGCACAGCGGCGAAGTTGTAGTCCCCCATGTGCCGAGCAGTTTGCACCACCATCAACAACAGGGCCAAACTCCACGCCCGCCAGGAATCAAATCCCATGGCTACCGCGCCTGCTGCCAATCCAGCATAGGCCGCGTATTCCTTGACTCGATCCGTTGATGCATCAAGCCACGCACCCAGCGTTGAGAACCTGCGAGTGGCCCGCGCCACCTCGCCATCAACACAATCAATCACCAGCGACAACTGCAGCAGAATCGCACCCAGGAGCAGGAACCAGCGAGAACCCGCTGCAAAAGAGGCCGCGGCAAGCAGTCCAATGACAAATGAGATTGTGGTTATTGCATTTGGGCTCAAGCCGATTCGAATCGCCAGCCCTGTTAACGGTTTGGACAACTTGCGAACCGCAAATGTTGAGTAGAAGCCATCGTCGATCCGATTGGCCTGCAGCCTGCGAATTGTGGTGTCGCTCTGGGATTGAATGTCTAGGTGCGCCTGATTCGCGTTATCGGGCGATCGAAACCATGGGGCATCGATAAGTTCTACTTCTTTTATTTGAACCTGAGCGCGCAGTAGCGCTGTCACGATCAACTCGATGCTCTCATTGCCGTACACATTCGAGACTAATGAGAATTCGCGTAGCTCACGCATGACAGGGAGTATTTGTTTGTGATCGCGCAGGGCCAATCGAATTGCACCTACGCTCACCGCATTTGGGGTATTGACCTCATGAAAAGACGTTCCAGCAGCAACGAGGTAGTGGTGCACAACGCGAAGGTTTCCTTCACGTGAGCGCCTAACCGCGGCGCACGTACCCGCGAATGGATTGTCTGTCACGGGTGCGAGCACCGCGGGATTGATCACCAAATCACCGGCAATCAGAACCAGATCACTACCTGCGTGAGAAAGGGCGTCCATCACCCGATCAATATTTGCCGTGACAGAGTCCGCATCGAGCCTGATGGCTTGTGCCGAATCGTCGCTCACTCGGAATTCTTTCGCAGGAGTGAACGAATTCCATCCTTCTTTGTTTGGCGGACCAATCGGCCCGCCAACTCGCGCGTTGTGGGGTCCTCGCGAGATGCGTCAACAACAGAGACCAACGCCTGAACCGCGGCATCAACGGGAAGCAGGTCTGACGAGGGGCCCGGCTCGCCAGCGACCAACTTGGTGCGCAGCGCTTCAAGGTTACCCAGCACCTGAACACCGGATTGTTCAATGGAATTTGCCGCCGCATTACCAGCATCATGTGCTGCATCAAGTGCCCACTGAGGAGTGAAAAGTTTAGATTCACTGGGATCGGGCTCGCGCCCCTCAACCATGCCCAATGCCACACCCCTGCGCACCAGACGGACGTAATCACCCCATTGCATTGACTTCTTGACCTTCTTGTTCAACCGAACAAGAACTTCGGCTTCGGCTGCAGTCATTGATCTGTTGCTGGTCAAATCCATGCGCGAGGTGAGCAACTGTTCGGGAACATCGAGTAATTGCGCGAACACTTGAAACATGTAATCGCGAGGGGCATCGTCAAGAATTAAAACGGTGAGGTTCTCTGCTCCAACGGCACTCGACCATCGCTCAATGACATCGCCATGGGCGTGACGCTTCCAGAACGTAGGGGTCATTTTTGAGCTGCCCGGCGTGGCAAAAACATCCTCCAGCCATTTTTCATAGGACGTGGTCAGCCCGTATTTCAGGTATTGCTGCCATGAGGATGGCAGGAGTTTGCCCAGATTACGAAGTGTGACCACTACCTGAATGGGTCGCTGCCTGGACCCGCTGAGATCTCCCACTACCTCGGCTGCGGTTTGCGCCGGGGCCTCGCAAAAGAACTCGCTGCTAATTACGACCCGACCGGATGCCTTCGCCGTGCGTTTGGCCAATCGATCAAAGTGCTCGCGGTCCAAGACACCCCCACCACGTGCGTTCCACCCCCAAGGCCTGCCCAGAACTGCTAGCGCTGCCCGGTGTTGGGCTTGCAACTTTCCCGGGTAACGGACATCGTGGGTGGCTAGGTCCTCGCGGGCATCTGCCAAAGCAGCCTGAATAGCCGTAGTGCCCGTTTTGTGTACCCCAACGTGCAGGAGAACTCCTTGCGCAGGGATAGCGGTGACGAGCGTTTGGGCCATTAGCCCAGCCTAATCGTCGGACTCCTCAGATTTCGGAGCACGCGACTGGTCTCGGGCGGCAAATCGTGCTTGACGGGCCAATGCCAAAGCCTCGGGAACAGTTGTATCCGCACTGATGGTGCCGTCAGTGAAGTACAGCGCACGATCACAAAATCTCCGGTAGAGCTTTGTGTTATCCGATGAAACGATGAAGGTGGCACCTTGTTCGCGCAATTGATCAACCCGTGTCCAACATTTTTGCCTGAATTCGCGTTCACCGACGACCAAGGTTTGATCGACGGCGTAGACCCGTGCATCCATGGACATGGCAATGCTCCAAGCGAGTTTCTGGCGGGTAATGGGAGGCGCAGCGCCAAGATGCTTATCCAAAACACTGGCAAGGTCGGCGAACTCAACGATCCCCGGCAATTTTTCGTTGACTTCCTCTGGCTTCATGCCCAGCAGTCCACCGATCAAATAAATATTTTGCCGAATGGTGTAGGTCCGACCGAGCGATCTGGCGATCCCAATCATGGGCACTATCGGTTCAGTCCGAATAACAGTGCCAGAGTCTGGCAATAAAGTTCCCGCAGCCAAACGCAGCAGTGACGTGCGAGCCATGGACTTGGCGCCGACAAGGGCTAATGAATCGCCTTGATTCAATGTGAAACTGACTTCATTGAGAATCGGAATGATTTGACGCTTGGTTTCGCCCGCAAACCGCCTCAGTCGTTGCGACCTACCGGCGCCTTTGCGCCGTTTCGTCTTGGACAGGGCGATCGATACATTGTTGAACTCGACAATACTCATGCGTTCTAAGCCTCCTTGAGAATTCGAGGCTTGAGGGAGCGGAAAGTCACAATTCCTGCGATCAGGAACGCCGCAGCAACACTCAACGAGATAACGAGCGCCCACGGTGAAACGTGTTCTTCAGGCCACCATCCAATTCGGTAGAGACCCAATATGCCAACAAGCGGGTTGAACGCTGCCACGATGTGAAGTTTCTCAGGGATATTTGAAATAGAGTACAAAATCGGCGAGAGATAAAACATTGCCCGCAAAATAATCTTCACAATTCGTGCGATGTCCGGGATAACTATGCTCAATGATGAAACAAGCAAGCCCACGCCATAAAGCAAAATGAATTGCAGGATCACCGCAACCGGGAAGAGAATGATCCACGGACCTGGCAGATCACGGGTAACAATCACCGCGAGCAAGATCACTGGGAGCGAAAAAATAAATTCAATCATTGATGAGAGAACCGTTCGCAGCACCCAGATTTGTGGCGGCAGGGATGTGAAGGCCAGTTCACCGCGGGTTCGGCGGAAAATCTTGGTTGAGGAGTTCACGCTCTTGAGGAACCACCACCACGGCAAAATTGCCACCGAGAGGAACAGCAGATAAGGCTGGAGGCCCAAAGCCCTCTCCCCCAACAGCACTGAAAAAACGAGCCACAGCACGAGGGACATGCCCAGTGGTTCCAAGAGGGACCACAGGTAGCCCAGCCTGAATTTTGTGTATTGGCGTTGCAGGTCCCGCAGGACCAGCATGCGGAGCACCTGACGGTGCTCCCAGAGAGCGCGCACGGCGTTTACATTAGATGACAAGGCCTCGCGTATCGTGCAGCACGTGGCAACGACATCCAAAGACCGCCCAAAGAACAGCTCAGTATCCCTCTATGCCAAGCGCATTGCTCGGGGGCTGAGCCGTCGGATCAAGGATTTTGGTGCAGTGGAGCCCGAGGGCTTCGAAATGGACAATATTCCTGACGCGGATATTGCTCTTTATTTCCCTGACCAACCAGCCAAGCTTTATCAGTTGACCCAATGGCTGCCAGTATTTGAAAACAAAAAAGACGTCACCACCATTGTGGTGGTGCGCAATATTGAGACCTATCAGCAACTACTGACCATGACAAACCTGCAGGTTCTTCTCGTTCCCAAGTATGAAGTGCTCATGGCTCTCTATGACCGTGCCAGCTTCCATGCCGTGGTTTATGTCAACAATGGGTGGACCAACTTTCAGTCATTGTCGTTTCAACAGGCAGTTCATATTCATGTCAATCATGGTGAGAGTGACAAAATCTGCATGGTCAGCAATCAGGCCAAGGCCTACGACAAGGTTTTTGTTGCAGGTCAGGCGGCAATTGATCGCCATAGCGCAGCCATTGCATGGTTTGACCTTTCACACTTGGTCCCTGTTGGACGTCCGCAACTTGACTTGACCGTGAGCAACCCATTGTCTGCAACAAATCTAGTAACCATTACTTATGCCCCCACATGGGAAGGCGAGGACGATGCCAACAATTACACGTCTGTTGATTTGTATGGACCACAGATTGCTCGCGCTGCCCTGGCAATTCCCGGTGCGCGATTTGTGTACAAGCCCCATCCTCGAGTTTCTCTTTCTGATGACCCGAAGGTGCACGGCAATCACAATGAAATAGTTACCATGATTAAAAACGCGGGCGGTGAACATGCCTACCTGCCTGATGCAAATATCCTCGGTGTGCTCCCCGAGACCAACGTTTTAATTTCAGATGTCTCGAGCGTGACCCTGGATCACCTCTACCTTGCTCCTGACTCTCCCATCCTTCTCACTGATCGAAGGTCTGACCGAGACCAGCTACTTGCCGACTCCCCCGTGGCAACGGCGTGCGATGTCATTGATGCGGAGAGCATCGGAAATATCTCTGAGATTCTCCACAGCGCATTGAATTCTGATTCTCACGGAAGTGAACGATCTGCCATGCGTTCTTACTACTTTGGCAACGGAAGCCACGGCAGCAGCACACAGCGGTTCTGGAATGAACTGGAACGGGCCATCACCGAACATGATGTTGCACTTCAGTCCTTGCAGCGTGTTCGTCAGTTCACCGACTAGTTAGTAGGCTCGCCCAATGACTCAAACAGCGGTGATCCTGGCAGCCGGAATGGGCACTCGACTGGGTCGGCCATGGCCCAAGCCACTCACTCCGCTCTCTGATGGCCGCACGATCATGCGCCAGCAAATCGATAACCTGACAAAGGCATTCGCAAGCGAACTGCGTGTGATGACAGTTATTGGATTTAAACTCGAATTGATCATTGAATCATTCCCCAACAACCTCTACGTCTATAACGAGGCATACGACCAAACCAACACGAATCGCAGCCTGCTCAAGGCACTCAAACTTTCTGGTCCCGGCGGAGTTCTATGGATGAATGGCGATGTTGTTTTTGACCCCAGTGTCCTGGAGCGGATCAAGGAATACATTGAGCGCGACGAGTCATTTGTCTGTGTGAACACGGCGGCCGTCGGTGACGAAGAAGTCAAATACCGTGTTGACACCAACGGATTGATAAACGAACTCTCCAAGCAGGTTGTTGATGCACTCGGGGAATCCGTTGGAATTAACTTCGTGGCCGAGAAAGACAAGGCGAACCTGATCTCCGGTCTGGAAGCATGTGCGGATGATGACTACTTTGAACGCGGAATTGAAATCACGATCGAGCGTGATGGCACCCAGTTCTTGCCCATTGATATTTCTGATCTCTATGCCGTTGAGGTTGACTTCGAAGAAGACCTCACGCGAGCTAACTCACACTTGTAAAAACTTCTTCCCAGCGTTCATAGATCACTTGATTGGGAATCGGCGGATAGGTCACGGGCGTGTTCACCTGAAGTTGCAATCCCCGCCTTATTGCAGCGGCCAATGCAGCCGGGTTCTCTCGCTCAACCAAAATCGCTCTCGGGTTGCCCCGCACAATTTCACGTACCCCTGAAGATGCATCCGTCACCACAACGGGAGTGCCAAGAGCCAATGCTTCTGCCAGAACCAATGGGGCGCCTTCAGTGCGCGATGGAATCACCACCACGCCAGAACCCGCCAACACCTGTACGGGATCAGCCACCGCCGAATGGAATTCAACACCCGAGAGTGCACTCGCTGCAGTCTTCAGGGAATCGGACATGGGACCACTTCCTGTGAAAATGAGCTTTCCATGGTGATCCCCTAATAATTTCCACGCCTCAAGCAGTAGGTCAGGTCCTTTTTCCTCGGAAAAGCGACCCACAAAATCCACCGATGTCCCACGAGAAATGGACTTGGCTCGCTCGATATCCTTTATTGAAATCGTGAGCGGATTGGACATGACAATCGCGTTGGTCACACCTGCAAGGGCGAACGCATCTCTATCTTCATCACTCAAAACCGCGAAGTATTCACATGCTGGGGACAACTTCTGCGCTCTACGAATATCGCGACCAGCCGCTGCCGCAGCGAATGAGCCGTGGTACTGACCAATGACTGGCCATCGTCGCTGCTGAAATCGCGCTTGCGCATCAAGGGCAATCTCGAGTGCCCAGAGTTGCGCGGAAATGATCACGCCCGATTCCAATGAAGTCAACAGGTTTTCAAACTTCGCAACTGCCGAGCTGCGAAGTTGCTCACGTGTCTGTGCATTAGTCGAGGTCCGCATTGGCCAAATACTGTCCATCAGGGTGTGCGTGGAGTAGTTGGCAGGGTAATCATGCGGGTCTGCCACCGAAGTGATACCCACCAGATGCACTTCGTGGCCCCGCTCGGAGAAACCCTGTGCCAAGGTGTGAACCACTTTTTGGGCGCCACCCAACTCTTGAATGTTATTGGCACACAACACGATCGTGGTCATGATTCGTGCCCCTCAAGTAACTCACTGACTCGGGCATGGAGGCCTGCGCTGGTAACAATTGCATCCTGATCAATGGGCGCGAGTAGATAGCGCGCTGCTCCAAGATCCCTTTGAAAGGCAATGGCATTATGCAGGGTCAACAACTCTGGGTCATCGGTGATCACCCAGTCGGCAGCACTGAGAGATTGATTCCGGCGGGATTCGGAATAAGTTTGATAGGCATATCTAGCACGCCCTGGCGCAGGCGTGAATGGCTCCTGAGGGATCAACAAGTATGCGCTCACTCCAAAGTCCCGAATCCACGCTTCTGTGTCAAATCGCTCCATGCGAGTGGAAAATGCAGTGATTCTCTGTGGTGCAAAGATGAATATGGGTCTGCCAGTCGGGACCGTAAATGCTTGTGGGCGGGTAGCAGGAACGCCCGTTCCAGTGCGACGAACTTTCCTCATGAGAGAGCTAGGTGACCGACTCGAACCATGCGCTTGCCACAACATGGAGCCCTGGGGCGAACGATCAAATTCAATTCGATCCGCGCAACTGAAACTGGCCACGGCCGAAATATTCATCGATGCAATAGGCAACTTTTCCGGTACTTCAATGTCACAGCGATTAATCTCCGAGCCTCTGGTGAGTTCTACAAATACACCACCCTTTTCACCAGAATTGAGCCCGCGGTTTTGCAGCAACTCCGGGTTACTCCAATCGACTTGCCACGTCAGGCGACCTTCACTTCTATTTACGACACTCATGGGTGCTGTGATGATGGCGCCAGTCTTGTGCTCGGCCAAGACCAGTTGCGCCTGTGGACTATCTCCGAGGTCGCCCAGAAAATCAGTCGTCTTCACGCTGCCATCTGATTCCAAGACATGTCGATACTTACGCCGTGCGAATGGGATCAACGGGATATGCAAATCGGTGACGTTCAGCCACCACTTCGCCGACCGACCGAGAATCTCTCCATGTTCAGGGCTCCACTGCGTGCCAGCAGAGCCTGCTAAGACCACGTCAATGACCCCACCGCCCTTGTCAAAGCGCAGGGCTGACTTCAGGTTCACATGATCACCCACCAACAGGTAATACAGAGCCACGCGCAAACCGGGCCGCACATGTTCATAGGTCTGCGCGGGAATTGTTTGGCAGTAGGCCGCTAATTCTTGTTCCAATGAATTCGCGGATTCCTCATCCGACTCAAAAATCGTGGTCAGATACAGAGAGGCCTCATGCTTGAGAAATTTCACATTTTTGTGAAACGCGATTTCGGGCAAGTGCACAAGGAGTAGGTCCATTCGTCGATTTATTTCAATGCGATCCTTGAGATTTCTCAGTTCCTTGCGAGACTGCGTGATGGACGCAGCAGATCGATCCACATACCAGCGGTAGACAACCTCTGGGATCACACCGATGCGCGCTGCGGCCAAGTAGACATTGAGTGTAAATAATTGGTCTTCAAAAAGTAAGCCCTGCGGGAAGTCAATATTGCGTTGAATCAAAAGTTCTCTGCGGTAAATCTTGTTCACTGAAATTGTGTCGTAGAGCAACTCCGGTAAATCAGCCAGACTCCCAACAGTTTGAACCTCTGAATGAAGGTCTGGCCACCATATTTTTGTTTCGACTCTTCCATCGGCATCGGTGACAATACGTTCGGCCGCACCGACCACAACATCCGCGTGCATTTTCTCTGCTGCATGGAACAGGTTCCTGCACGCATGGCGATCAAATTCGTCGTCTGAGTCGCAGAACATGATGTAGGTGCCCTGTGCTAATTCAATTCCCCTGTTCCGAGGAGCGCTGCAGCCGCCGGAGTTGACCGCAAGTTGCTCTACACGTATCCGTGGGTCGCCTTTGGCCGCTTGGCGCAGAATTTCGAGTGAATTATCTGTTGAGCAATCATCAACGGCGATGATCTCGATGGAGTGCAGTGATTGAGCCTGTAATGAGGCCAATGCGCGCGGCAATCGCTGCGAATCGTTGTAACCAATGAGAACGATAGAGACATCAACCATTGTGATCCGCCACAGCAGCCATCAAGGTTCGCGCTCGGGCCGCGAAGCTGTTCTCACGACGCACCCTTTCACGATCAGCAACCATGCGCGCTTCATCGAAATACATCTCGGGTGAGCGAACAATCGCTGCTAGCTCACCTGGCGAGGTGTATTCAACAACGGTAGATCCGAATACTTCACGTAATCCCAGTGCAGGGTCACTGACCACACGCGCACCTGCTGCCACTGCATCAAAGAGTCGATTCGACAGAAATCCAGACTCGGCCATTTCACTGTGGTGGTCATTGAGTACCAATGCGGCGTTGCCGTATGCAGCGGGTAATTCGGTGTTGTCCAGGAACTCCCCAGCAATCGCCTCCTGTGGAACATATTCATTCCAGCCAACTCCATAGAGCGACAAGGGGATTTTCTGGGCAATTGCATCGCGCACTATGGGTCGGAACTCACCCCGAGTGGAACCTATAAAGAGCACACCTTCTCTTCGAGGGTGAGCAACGGGCACAAATCTGTCCGTATTTGTTGCTTGGAGTAACGGAGTGAAGGTGCCCAATTCAGCGCCCATCTGCCAGTTAGCGCTTGCCGCGAAAGCGTGTGCATATTGATCTGCTTCACCCTGCTCAACAAGTTCAGGGTGAGAAATCACCCAAAGGAGCCAAGTGGCACTCGTGTTACTGGGAACGACTCTGCGCAAGCCTCTGAGGACTAGAACAACATCATCGTCATCACGGGCGGGTGAGTTAGCACCAGCTCGGGAAACAACACGTGCGAGCGCACCCTCTGCAACGAGGGCTGCAGCAAGATCACTGGCAAACCAGTAATCACCCCACTGCTTTCCCGCTTCACCTTTGGGAGCTGAAGTGACTATCGCCCACTTTTGTTTCTTCTTGCGAAGCAGCATGGTCATGCCCTCGCTCGACCCAGAAGGTAGCCGCATCCCCATGAAATGTGCATCGTGGGAAACACCGCGAGTAGCCGCACAATTGATTTTCGGTCACCGGAAAGCAAGCTTGCAAAAACGACGGCCAGCAGATAGGTCCCAATGGGTATTATCCCCAGAATCAATAGGGTCAGATTTCCCAATGCCATTCCCAACGCAAGGAAAATGAGCCCAACCACGAGCCCAAGGACCATTACGGGAGCCGCGAGATAGCGCAATGAAACGGTGTCGGGATAGCGCCGTGCCACCTCGCGCCGCCACGTTCCATAACCGAAATACTGTTTGGCCAGGGCTTTCGCACTGGATCGTGGCCGATACTTCACCAGCATTGTTGGAGTGAACCAGACAACGCCCCCGGTCGCGCGGATGCGATAATTCATTTCCCAATCTTGCGCACGGATCATGGTCTCATCAAATCCACCAACACGATCCAAGGCACTTCGACGGAAACAACCCAAGTAGACGGTCAACGCCGGGCCCTCCTCACCACCAATGTGAAACGCTGCGCCGCCAACACCGAACCGCGAGGTCATTGCAGCCGCAACAGCATGTTGATAGGAAGACTCCCCCTCCGCGGCCATGATGCCGCCGACATTGTCAGCGCCCGTGCTCTCAAGGGTCTGCACACCCCGACTGACGTAGTCGTTGGGAACTAGTGCGTGGCCATCAACCCGGACAATGACTTCAGCATCGGTTGCCGCTATCGCCGCGTTGAGACCCGAGGGCGTTTTCCCTGATGGGTTCTCCACCATCAGGACGTTTGCGTGTAGTGCCGAAATCCCGTTTACTATTTCTGCCGTGCGGTCATGTGACGGGCCAACCGCGATGACGATAGTTGTTTGACCCGGGTAGTCCTGTGCGAGGAGCCGATCAATTGCTTGTGCAATGTGCTTCTCCTCATTGAGCACCGCCATGATGATGGCCACCGTCGGGTGGGTCATGAATCAAGGCCGTATCCGCGCAGAACCTCACGGTTAAGACCTTGGGCGATGGACTCCACCTTTGTTTCAAAGTGAGAATCGGAAACTTGCGAGGTATTGATCTGACTCGCACCGGAATCAGCATCCCCATGGCGCACATAGATATAACCCAATCCATGTGTGCGGTAGACCAATCCGCCGTGACCCAAGACTCGATCAAGTAATGCGCGATCAACAGACTTGGGAACTGGTCGCCATCCACCCAGCTCACGCAAATCACCCTGCGAAATCAAAATAGTTCCACCTGCAACAAATGTTGCGTACTTTTCCGCTGCATAAGTGGGTCGGAATACTGTTCGATCCTGGCTGGCAAGATAGATATTGTCCAGAGTCTTGCCCACTAGATTCGCGCCGGAATACATTCGAGCGACGACCAAATCCCACACATGCTCGGGACCATAGAAGTCATCATCGTCAATTTTTGTTATGAGTTCGCCACTCGAAAGTGACGTTGCTATTGCAAGTGCCTCACCAAGATTGACCTCGGGCGGAATTGCCTGATGCACGGCCGGGAACCTGAGCTCGGCCAGGTGTGCAGCAATGTGGTCATCGAGCTCAAATCCGTGAGTGATTAACACTAACTCAAGCTGCGGGTACGTCTGGGCGGCCAAGAATTCAACGATCCGGTGCAAAAATTCTGGGCGGTTCGTGACCAACACCATGGTGACGCTTGGCCAACCATAAACAAATGGTTGAGCCGTGTGGTGACGCAACTGAATTGAACGGGCCGCGACACTTGCGTGCTCGGATACTGGCGCATCAAGCACAACACCACATGCTTGAACCTGGGAGCGCTGCTGGGCACTGAGAGATTCCGAACCCGTGATACCCGTGATTTCACGAAGCGAACGCACTGCCGGGGTGTCCAAATACTCCGGCAACCCAAGAGACGTGGCAGCAACCACATTCTGCTGTGAATTCGATCTTCGACCAAGTGGCCTATGCACAAGAGGGTCAACGAATACCTCGACACCATGTTGGTCTCGAGTCCATTGAGACTGTGAAATAGAAATTGTTGAAGCAGAGCCGTGCGGCAGAATCTCATGTGACTGCGTGGTAGCGACAGGCTCAGAAATTATCAAGATATCTGTTGCGCGCAGGTGTTGATCGACAATGGCTCCAGGCTGCGCAATTGACCTTAGGGTCTCGGCCAGGAGCCCCGAATTTGGCAGCGCCCCTTGCGCCCACATCAGATCCGGTTGCGAGTGTCCAGCGGGAACAGGAGTGCACATGCGCACCACGGCGGCTAGGCCCGCAGCCAATGGGACTGACTCGGGGAAAGTCACCAGTCCATGAAAACCTGACTCGGTCCACTCGGCCGCAAGCGAGTTCACAGGCAGTCCTGGACTACCAACCCAACCCGACCGAGGGGGCTTTGCATGCTCAATGGTTACTTCAACACCCTGCACGACCTGCTCAGATTCGGTGCTGGTCGCCACGAGTGAGCGCAGTTCATCTCGGTTTCGCACTCGAAACTTGGCTCGCTCGGCGTCCACGTGAGAGGACCTGCGTGAATTGACTTTCACGGTCGCCACTTTAGGGGGTCAGATCGAGGGCATGCGGTTCCCTCTCGGACTTCAACACTCATGCGCCTAGCACTGCCGCGCCCGACCCTGCCCCGTGAGAGGGCTCCAAGCCGATAACCTTGGGAGCATGACTGTTCGACTCTCAGTAATTGGCACCGGTTACCTCGGTGCGACCCACGCCGCCTGCATGGCCGAACTCGGTTTCGACGTGATCGGTTTGGACGTGGTCCCAGAAAAAGTCGAACTGCTGAACTCCGGCAAAGTTCCTTTTTATGAGCCTGAACTCGATGAAGTCCTCGAGCGCAACATTAAAGCCGGCCGGCTGAGATTCACCACATCTTTCCAAGAAGCGGCCGAGTTCGGTGACGTGCACTTTATTTGCGTGGGCACCCCCCAGCAGTCCGGTTCCTACGCCGCGGACATGAGCCAAGTTTTCGGTTCCGTGCGTTCACTTGCACCGCACCTCAAATCTGGTGATCTAGTGGTTGGAAAGTCAACCGTCCCCGTGGGAACTGCGACTCAAATTGCCCATGAACTTTCCCAGTCGGCACCAGGCGTTGACATTGCGTGGAACCCCGAATTTTTGCGCGAAGGCTTTGCCGTTGAAGACACCTTGAATCCTGATCGACTTGTGATCGGTGTGCGTTCACACGAAGGCGAAGCAAAGCTGCGCGAGGTCTATGCACCACTGATCGCAAAAGACATTCCATTTCTTGTCACGGACTTCCCCACCGCAGAGTTGGTCAAAGTCGCAGCAAACTCCTTCTTGGCAACCAAGATCTCATTCATCAATGCCATGGCTGAAGTGTGTGAAGCTGCGGGAGCGGATGTTGTGCAGCTCGCCGAGGCCATCGGTTACGACACTCGAATTGGAAACAGGTTCCTGGCCGCCGGCCTTGGATTCGGGGGTGGTTGCCTACCAAAAGACATTCGAGCGTTCATGGCGCGCGCTGGTGAGTTAGGTGCTGAAGAAGCACTGACATTCTTGCGCGAAGTCGATCAGATCAACCTGCGAAGACGCTCACACACGGTTGACCTGGTCACCAAGGAACTCGGTGCAAGCGTTCGCGACAAGAACATTTGTGTTCTCGGTGCCACCTTTAAGCCCGATAGCGACGATGTTCGCGACTCCCCATCACTTGATGTTGCCGTCGCACTCGCCAACGCCGGTGCCAACGTAATCGTCCATGACCCCAAGGGAACCGTGAACGCCGAACGCGTCTACCCCACCATGAAGTATTCAACGGATGTCGCTGCGGCGGCAGTTGATGCGGATTTGATTCTTCACGGCACAGAGTGGGCCGAATACCGCGAAATTGACCCAGCTGAATTGGGCAAAATTGTTCGCACCAAAAATGTCATTGATGCGCGAAATAAACTTGATGTGAAACTGTGGCGCGATGCCGGATGGAATATTCGAGCATTGGGTCGACCAACGGCGTGAACATCCCTGAAATTCTGAGGGACACCCATTTATGGTTCATCGTGGGTTTGGGTGACAACCCCGAACGTCCTGCTTATGGCGTGGCCAAGTTTCTGCAAGATTCGGGGAAACAGATTGTGCCGATTTACCCGCGCGCCCAAACGGTCCACGGTGAACAAGGTTTTGCCACAATCGCCGATGCAACCGCACACTGGGGAGCCCCCGATGTTGTCGATGTCTTTGTGCGTAGCAATCGAGCTGGTGAATTTGCTGATCAAGCACTTGCAGCAGGGGCCAAAGTTGTCTGGTTTCAACTCGACGTGATTGACATCGAAGCTGCCAAGCGTGTCGAATCGGCTGGCGTGACCATGGTGATGGACAGATGCCCGGTTATTGAGGCTAGGAAACTCGGCAACGAGTAAACCTCCCTGTCTCAGAGCCCACTACTTCAGATTTTCGCCACGCGCCTTCGCGGTCGCATTAAGTTCCACGGAGTAATCGCTCAAAGTTTGTGCAACTGTTGAATCACTAACGCCAAGAATTCTCGCCGCAAGGAGCCCCGCGTTCTTGGCATTACCAATAGCAACTGTTGCAACTGGAATTCCAGCGGGCATTTGAACGATCGAGAGCAACGAATCCATGCCATCGAGGGTCCCAACAGCAACGGGAACGCCAATGACGGGCAGCGTAGTCAGTGAGGCCATCATGCCCGGAAGGTGCGCGGCTCCCCCAGCCCCAGCAATAATCACATCAAACCCTTGTTCGCGAGCCCCTTGGGCAAAGGCGACCATCTCGGTCGGCATGCGATGAGCAGAGAGCACCATTGGCTCATTACTGATGCCCAGGGAGTCAAGAATCTCCGCGGCGGGTTTCATAGTCGGCCAGTCCGAGTCACTGCCCATGGCGATGGCAACACGTGGATTACTCATTGATTTCTCCCGAAAAATATGCGGTGGCATGCGCGGCTCTGTGTTGTAAGTCTGTCAGGTCGCTGCCAACAGCCGTGACATGTCCCACCTTGCGCCCGGGTTTAACAACTTTGCCATAGAGGTGAACGTACAATCCCGGATCGCGAGCAAAAACATGCCGGTACGCGGAATAGAGGTCGCCGACATCACCACCAAGGATGTTGCTCATGACCGACCACGGTGCAACCGCATGCGGTGCGCCAAGTGGCAGGTCCAAGACAGCACGCAGATGATTTTCAAACTGGCTCGTGACCGCACCTTCAATGCTCCAGTGACCCGAGTTATGGGGGCGCATGGCGAGTTCGTTCACGACAATGTCGGTGCCCGTGTCAAATAACTCAACCGCGAGCATTCCAACCACATCGAGTTCGCGTGAAATGCGCAATGCGATCTCCTGCGCCCTTTCGGCGCGACGTGGATCAAGGGCCGGCGCCGGCGAAATCACTTCAGCACAGATGCCATCCCTCTGTGTTGTCTGGACAACGGGGTAGGCCACACACTGGTTACTGGGTGAACGAGCAATTTGGGCAGACAGTTCGCGTTCAAAGGGAATGAACTCCTCGGCCAACCATGCTGATCCCTGTGGCAGGGGCTCGGCCAACACCTGCGCGGCTGCGTTGGCGTCCCGGACGATCCAGACGCCCTTACCGTCATAACCACCGCGTGAAGTCTTGAGAATAAATGGGTATCCCACGCGCGATGCAAATTCGTGTGCATCGGCTTCGCTTTCTATGTGCGCCCATTGTGGGCATGGAATGCCTAGATTCGTTAGTGCCTGGCGCATCAATAATTTGTCTTGGGCATAAACGACTGCAGCGGCTTTTGGGTAGTACGGCACCCCCGATTCTTCGAGTGCTTGCATCACTTCCGGTGTGAGTAGTTCATGATCAAATGTGACTACATCGCAGGATTGTGCAAATGCCTGCACAGTTTTTGGATCATCTTTTGAGCCGATAGTCACATTACTGCTGACCAGTGCAGCCGGTTCTTCACCTGAGTTGGCCAGCACCGAGAATCCAATGCCCAGTGCGGCCGCCGGAGCCGCGCTCATGCGAGCGAGTTGACCCGCACCAATAAACCCGACGGTAGGACCCAACTCAAATGCACTAGCCACGAGAGAAATCTAGTGTGTCCCCCTATTTGTGCAGCGAGATAGTTAGACTGCGCGAATGCCATTGGTGCCGCTGCTCGCAAAAGCGCGGGAATCTCTGAGCGATCTGTGGCGTGAAATAGCAAAATTCGGCATTGTCGGGTTGTCCGCACTCGTCATTGATATCGGGCTATTTAATATTCTGCGTTTTTATGGTCCCGATGGCCAGGGCCCCATGTTCGACCGCCCGATTTCCTCAAAAATTGTCAGTGTCGCCGTCGCAACAACCTTCGCCTACTTTGGCAACCGCTATTGGACATTCAGACATCGCGGCCGCTCAAACATGGGCCGCGAATACATCATGTTCTTTGCGCTCAACGGCGTGGCCATGATGATCGCCATTGGATGCCTGTGGTTTAGCCACTACCTCATGGGTTGGGATAGTGCATTGGCCGACAACATCAGCGCCAACGTGGTCGGGTTGGGGCTTGGAACAGCCTTCCGATTCTGGTCTTACCGCAAGTTCGTTTTCCCCGCGATCCCCGATGATCCCGAACATGCGGTGGAGCGTGAAGTCGCTGAGCGTGATGCGTCAACACCGATTTAGTCAGCGCGCGTTTCGCCCCTTTTCTCGCGACATTGCACCGGTGCAATGTCGCAAAAATGAAGTCGTGTGACCAGGTCGTCGGGTTCTTCAGTCAGGTGCGCCATTGCCGCCGCCACGGCGGCGGACATCATCGAGTTCATGTAACTCATAAACATTGCGCTGCACTTCTTCAACATTGGGGACATCGTTGATGACCAAGTCACCGTCGTCAGAGGCCGATTCGATTTCGAGTGTGCCGTAGTTGATCATCCTTCCCAGGAGGCTAACTTCAAAAGAAACATTGTTGACCTTCGACAGCGGCATATCGCGACCCTGCTTGGTCACGAGTCCTCGGCGAACAATTATTCGACGGCTGGTGAATACATATTGCGTGGTCAGCCAGCGCAAGAATGGCAACAGTGTCTGCCAAACAAGAATGAAGGCGCCGACTCCAATAATGATCCACCGGATAATCGAGTTTTCAAATGTCATGAACAAATAAACACCAATGAACACCTCAAGGATCAACACGAATGCTGGCCAAATGAGCGCCCGCCAATGCGGCTTTAGTTCAAAGGCAATTGTCTCGCCGGGTGCTAGGAGTTTTTCGGGGTACATGGGTCAATAGTGGCATGAACTACGTCGGCGGCGATGACCGTTCTCAGATCCGTGTCGGCCTTCACCATAAGGTGACCTGCCGCATCAAGTCCCACCCCCACACCGCTCCAGACCTCACCGCTTGACTCGGTGACACTCACCTGGGCCCCAATACTCGCGCACGCTGCGACATATTCCTGCGCTAGGTCACCCGGTGCCCAGAGTTGTGATTGCCATTGATCGATCAATACCCGAACCTGGCCCATTACCTGCTCAATCAATTGTTCGCGAGTCGATTCCCGTGCGAGTTCCTGCAGCCCAATGGCACCGGGGTACACGGTTGATGTCAGGTTGATCCCAATTCCAACAATGAACACATTGTCATAGGGCAATGCCTCCACCAGGATTCCAGCTAGCTTACGGTCTTCGAACAAAACGTCATTGGGCCATTTCACGAGTATCTGCCTCTGTGCTATCTCACTGGTCACCCGCTGGACCGCCAAACCAACAAGAAGGGGCAACCAGCTCGTGGCCCGGCAGCCGGGCAAGTTCACCAGGGTTGACATCCAGAGGCCATCTCCAGGGGAACTCGCCCAATCCCGCCCCAGACGACCACGGCCCGCGGTTTGCTCCGCGGCAACGATCGTGGTCCCGGCTGGCAAAGTCGGATCAAGCTCAATTCTGCGGCGCAACTCACTATTGGTGGAATCGCAGGTTTCCAGCCACGTGATCTCGGCAGCAGAACTCGCATCGGCCCCAAACTCGTCATATCCCACGCCGATAAGGTACGCAAGAGCATTCACAGGAGGAAACATGGCTACCGACCCCCGGACAACCGCTGGCAAAGCGCAGATCCTGAAAGACCGACGCTCTGAGGCTGCGGGCAAGCGCCAAGAGGCCGTGGATAAGCAGCATGCCAAGGGCAAAATGACGGCCATGGAACGCATTGAAGCGTTCCTTGATGAGGGCTCATTCCAAGCCATTGATGGCCTCACCCGGCACCGCTCGCACAACTTTGGCCTGGAAAATAATCGTCCATATGGTGACGGTGTTGTCACGGGCTATGGCACGGTGGATGGTCGCCCGGTCTGCGTATTCGCCCAGGACTTCACCGTTTTTGGTGGCTCACTCGGCGAGGTTTTCGGTGAGAAAATTGTGAAGGTCATGGATCTAGCGTTGAAAACTGGCTGCCCCATGATCGGTCTCAACGACTCCGGTGGTGCTCGCATCCAGGAGGGTGTCGTTGCACTTGGTCTTTATGGTGAAATCTTTTATCGCAATGTGCAGGCATCAGGGGTTATCCCACAAATCTCATTGATCCTGGGACCGTGCGCTGGCGGCGCGGTGTACTCCCCCGCAATAACTGACTTCATTGTGATGGTGGACAAAACCTCCCACATGTTCATCACCGGACCTGATGTGATTAAGACGGTCACGGGCGAGGATGTCGGATTCGAAGAACTCGGTGGAGCTCACACGCATAACGCGACCAGCGGCGTGGCGCATTACATGGCAACGGATGAGAACGATGCTCTGGAATACGTTCAAGCCTTGCTGTCTTATCTGCCCAGCAATAATTTGAGCGAAGCACCAGCAATTCCTTCGAATATTTCCATGGAATTCACCGAGGATGACTACGCCCTCGACTCGATCATTCCCGACTCACCCAACCAGCCTTATGACATGCATGATGTATTGAGCGCAATTCTCGACGATGGCGAGTTCCTTGAAACTCAAGCACTCTTTGCACCAAATATCTTGTGCGGATTCGGGCGAGTTGAAGGTCACTCAGTCGGCATTGTGGCAAATCAGCCCATGCAGTTCGCCGGAACATTGAACATTGAGGCGTCAGAGAAAGCCGCACGGTTTGTCCGAACCTGCGATGCCTTCAACATCCCCGTCATTACATTTGTTGATGTTCCAGGCTTCCTTCCCGGCACCGATCAAGAGTGGGACGGCATCATTCGCCGTGGAGCAAAACTCATTTACGCCTACGCCGAAGCCACCGTGCCACTGTTGACCGTTGTCACGCGCAAGGCCTATGGAGGCGCTTATGACGTCATGGGATCCAAACACCTTGGCGCCGATATCAACCTAGCGTGGCCCACCGCTGAAATCGCCGTGATGGGAGCTCAAGGCGCGGTCAATATTTTGTATCGCAAGGAAATCGCAGGTGCCGATGACGCCGAGGCAGAACGCGTCAAGCGAATTGATGAGTACACGGAAAAGTTCGCCAACCCCTATGTTGCGGCTGAGCGTGGTTACATGGATCGTGTGATTCTTCCGCATGAGACGCGCCTGCAACTCACTCGCGCACTGCGCGCACTGCGCGGCAAGCGGGCCACCCTGCCTCCCAAAAAGCACGGAAACATTCCCCTATGACCGGGCCGGTTTTTTCGATCATCAAAGGTGAGCCATCACCGGAAGACGTTGCTGCACTCACTGCGCTGCTCAGCGCAATGAACGCCTCGACCGGTGTCAGCGAGGCACCCAGCGATATTCATGCGTGGAACAGTAAAGAACGCATGTTCCGACATTTCCCCATCCCCGGACCTGGCGCCTGGCGCGCATCCGGTTTGGCTCAGTAAACCGGGTTGACTTGGACTCCATCACAATGACAACGGTTGTACTTGCCTCTGCTTCGCCTGCGCGGTTGCAAACACTTCGAAATGCTGGCATCGACCCGACCGTGCAGGTGAGCCACGTTGATGAGGAAACGCTGCAAGCGTCCATGCCTGATGCGACGCCCGCTCAGATTGCTCAAGCGCTGGCTCAAGCCAAGTGTGAGAAAGTGGTCGCCCTTCGCGGCAACCCCAATGAACTCATCATTGGATGCGATTCAGTCTTTGAATTGGGTGGCAAGCCCTATGGCAAACCTGAGAGCGCCGAGGTTGCACGCATGCGTTGGCGCGACATGATGAACTCAACGGGCACTTTGCACACCGGTCATTTCGTGACTTTTATTGATGCCCAAGGAAATCCCCACCAGGCGCAAGCCACGGCGAGCACCGATGTCCACATGGGATCGATGTCAGAGAGAGAAATTGACGCCTATCTCGCGACAGGTGAACCACTTGCCGTCGCGGGCGGCTTCACCTTGGATGCTCTTGGCGGAGCATTTGTGGAATCGGTAACAGGCGACCCATCCAACGTGGTCGGCATTTCATTACCCACCCTGAGAAAACTGGTCACTGAACTCGGTCTCACGTGGACTGACCTGTGGAACCACATCCCAGTGAGCGCCTCCCCCCAAGAATCCTGACCGATAGGCTCAGCCCGAAAGCCAAAGAAACCGACAGCGCATGAAAAGGATTGACTCGTGAAGCGTGTACTGATTGCCAACCGTGGCGAAATCGCCGTCCGTGTTATTCGTGCCTGCAAAGATGAGGGCCTCGAGTCCGTTGCCGTCTACGCCGATCCCGATCGCGACGCAATGCACGTGCGCATGGCAGACCACGCCTTCGCCCTCGGCGGCAGCACGGCCGCTGAGTCCTATCTTGATATTCCCAAGATCATCAACGCCGCCAAGGAGTCTGGCGCCGACTCCATTCATCCCGGCTACGGATTTCTGTCAGAGAACGCCGAGTTTGCCCAAGCTGTTATTGATGCAGGACTGGTTTGGATTGGCCCACCGCCTGCCGCCATTCGTTCGCTCGGTGACAAAGTCAGTGCTCGTCATATTGCCCAGAAGGCCGGCGCCCCTCAGGTTCCAGGCAGCCCAGACCCAGTTTCTGATTCCAGTGAAGTTGTGGCATTTGCCCAAGAGCATGGCCTACCCGTTGCCATCAAAGCCGCATTCGGTGGCGGCGGCCGCGGCATGAAGGTTGCACGCAACTTGGAAGAAATCCCTGAGCTCTATGACTCGGCCGTGCGGGAAGCGGTTGCAGCGTTTGGTCGGGGCGAATGTTTTGTTGAGCGTTACCTTGACAACCCACGCCATGTGGAAACCCAGGTGCTGGCTGACCAACACGGCAATGTCGTTGTGGTCTCCACGCGCGATTGCTCACTCCAGCGCCGCCATCAAAAACTCGTTGAAGAGGCCCCTGCGCCCTTCCTGACCGACGCCCAGCGCGATGCGCTCTATGAATCATCCAAGGCGATCATCAAAGAGGCCGGCTACTACAACGCCGGCACCTGCGAATTCCTCATTGGTACCGATGGCACGATTTCATTCCTTGAGGTCAACACCCGCCTACAGGTTGAACATCCAGTCAGCGAAGAAGTTGCCGGCATCGATCTCGTGCGTGAGCAGTTCCGAATCGCACAAGGTGGCGTGATCGATTACGCCGATCCGGCACTGCGAGGTCACTCCATCGAGTTCCGCATCAATGGTGAGGATCCAGGTCGCGGCTTCCTGCCCGCCCCCGGAAAACTCGATGTGTGGCAACTTCCTGCAGGCCCCGGCGTTCGCGTGGACACGGGGTTTGAGGCTGGAGACGTCATCGGTGGCAACTTCGATTCACTCCTTGCCAAACTAATCGTCACGGGCAAAGATCGCAATGAGGCCATCGAGCGTTCACGCCGTGCTTTGAGTGAATTCAATGTTGAAGGAATTGCAACCGCTCTCACTTTCCATCGAGTTGTTGTCTCTGATCCTGCCTTCGCACCAGCAGACCCCGAGCAAGCATTCACCGTTCACACTCGTTGGATTGAAACAGAGTTTGATAATCAAATTCCGGCATACGTTGCCGCAGGTGCTGACATCGATGAACCTGCAGCCCGCAATAACGTTGTTGTTGAGGTCAATGGCAAGCGCCTTGAAGTCTCCCTCCCTGGTGAGTTCGGCATGAGTGGCAATTCCCAGGCTGCAGCGCCAACGGCAAAGAAGCGCGAACGCAAGAAAGCGGCTGCCGCCTCAGGTGACTCCGTAAGCGCACCCATGCAGGGAACAATTGTGAAGGTCGAAGTCGCCGAAGGCCAAGAAGTTCAGGCCGGCGATCTCATTGTTGTTCTTGAAGCAATGAAGATGGAGCAACCGCTGACAGCGCATAAGGCTGGGATCATCACGGGGCTCAACGCCGAGGTTGGAACTACCGTTCCCGCGGGAACATCACTCTGTGAGATTAAATAGCCTCAACTGTTATTGCTCAGATACGTAACAGTTAAGTCTGGGAATTTTACAAAACCAACATCGCGAGTTACCAGAGTTGCATTGAGCGTGTGAGAGCTTGCCGCAAGCCAGGCGTCAGGGATGTCGTTGCCACTTAGATCAAGTGATTCAACAATTTGTGTGAACGTTCTCCACGTGTTCAGAGGTGCCTGTGCCAGAGACGTGTCCGGTGTTCTCATTAACTGCCCAAAAAGTCGATGAACATCTCTGCTTGGCGCCGGGGGTTGTTAACAACC
>JAFMDS010000004.1 GCA_017857175.1 Candidatus Nanopelagicales bacterium
GTGGGCGCTTCAAGCCGCATTGGAGTTCCCCCAGGTCCTCGCCACTGTTGCATTGCACCCCAATGAAGCGCCGCGGAGGGCAGCCGCGGGCGAGTTGCAATCAGCGCTGGCATCCATTGCAGAGCTTGCCCAGAACCCGCGCGTGCGAGGCATCGGTGAAACAGGACTTGATTATTTTCGAACCGATGAATCAGGCAGGGCAGCTCAGCATGAATCTTTCCGATGGCACATTGACCTGGCGCGCGAACTCGATAAAACCTTGGTCATTCATGACCGCGATTCCCACGATGATGTGCTCTCGGTGCTTCAGGGTCAAGGTGCCCCAGAGAGAGTCGTCTTCCATTGCTTTAGTGGTGATGCCGTAATGGCCAAAGTGTGTGCCGAGAATGGTTGGTTTATGTCATTCGCTGGAGTCGTCACATTTAAGAATGCTGAAGGATTGCGTGAAGCACTTGATGTCGTACCTGATGAGCTCCTTCTTGTTGAGACAGATGCTCCATATCTCACGCCAGTGCCAAATCGCGGCAAAGTTAATGCGAGCTATCTCATGCCTTACACCGTCCGAGCAATAGCTGAGAGGCGCGAAGTGAGTGAGTCAGAGATGTGTGAACTTCTTACAGCCAATGCAGTGCGCGCTTTTGGTGATTGGTAGCACTATGAGCCCCGATCTCCTGGGAGCGAGTGCAATTCGCGAGCTCGCTGCCCGCGTTGGCATCACCCCAACAAAAAAACTTGGCCAGAATTTCGTTATTGATCCGAACACTGTCCGCTACATTGTTGAGCAATCACATGTGACGAGCCAAGACACGGTACTGGAGGTGGGACCAGGTTTGGGCAGTCTCACGCTCGGACTTTTGCCTGTGGCCAAAGAAGTCATCGCAATTGAAATCGATCAACGTCTGGCCCGGGAACTTCCACGAACCGTGACGCAATATGCCCCAGAATTCTCACAGCGACTCACGGTGATCACGGCAGACGCGCTCCGAGTCCATGCAGAGGACCTGGAAGGCGCTCTGCCCACCTCGATCGTGGCAAACCTGCCCTACAACGTGGCAGTTCCTGTTCTGCTTCACCTACTTGAAATTCTCCCCACCGTGCGAAGTGTTCTCGTCATGGTTCAAAAAGAGGTGGCAGATCGCATTTGTGCTCCATCCGGTTCACGAACCTATGGAATACCCAGTGTCAAAGTCCAGTGGTTCGGTGTTGCGCAGCCTGCAGGCAATATTGGCAAGAATGTGTTCTGGCCTGCACCCCATGTTGACTCAGGTCTGGTGCGCATTGACGTTAACCCGACTCGGGAGTCAGTGGGTATCGACCGCAAGCGTGTATTCCAAGTAATTGATGCGTGCTTTGCTCACAGGCGCAAGACTCTCAGGGCGGGTATTGCTGATTTCGTTGGTTCACCCACACTGGCTGAAGAAGCCCTGGTGCGGGCCGGAATCGCTCCATCGGCGCGAGCTGAAACATTGGTGCTTGATGATTTCATCCGCTTGGCAAATGCCTTGCATAACGAAAATCAATAGGATTGCGAAATCATGAATTCAGATTTGGTGACGGTACAAGCGCCTGCAAAAATAAATTTACAGCTTTCCGTTGGGCCTGTTCGCACTGATGGTTTTCATGACTTGGTCACCGTATTTCATGCAATAGATCTGTGTGACACGATCACTGTCAGGGACAATGAAAACATAAGTGGTGCGGAATTTGGCATTACCGTGACGGGTGAAGGTGCACGATTTGTGCCGGAAGATGCATCCAACCTTGCCGTTAAAGCCGCCGCGTTGCTCGCGCAACATCATGGAATCACGCGCACGGCGACTATTGAGATTGATAAGCGCATTCCGGTTGCAGGCGGAATGGCGGGCGGGTCCGCTGATGCTGCAGGAGTCCTGATTGCATGTGATCGATTGTGGGAATTGCACACACCCATGACCGTGCTCGAACAATTAGCCGCCCAACTTGGTTCAGATATTCCCTTCTCATTGCACGGTGGGACTGCAATTGGAACAGGCAGGGGTGAAGTACTCAGTCCGGTTATTGCAACGGGAGAATTTCATTGGGTCATTGCCTTGATGGACGGTGGGCTCTCAACTCCCAAGGTTTATGCCGAGTGCGATCGACTTCGAGCAGAAAACGTGCAGGCAGAAAATCAACCGAGTGTTTCTGAACCGTTGCTCATGGCGTTGCGGCAAGGTGACCCTGAACTTTTAGCACGGTCACTGACCAATGATTTGCAGCCCGCTGCGATCTCACTCATGCCCAAACTCGGGCGTGTTATCGATACGGGTTTAGAACTTGGTGCTCTGGCAGGAATTGTCTCGGGTAGTGGCCCAACGTGTGTTTTCTTGGCCAAAGACAAAGATGCCTCCATTGGGCTGGCTGCAGAACTGGCAGGAAGTGGCGTGTGTCGCACCGTTCGCACGGCTTCGGGTCCGGTTCAAGGACCTAGGTAGCTCCTATACCGTGACCTCAATGACATTGAGGTCATCGATCCCTGAAAAGTCTTTTGGGTTTCTCGTGTACAGAGGAATCTGATTTGCCAGGGCGGTTGCCGCAATGAGCGCGTCGAATGCTTTTGCCTTTGATTTTGTACCGTTCTTGCGCAGTGTAAAAGCAATGGATGCAAATTGCCTTGCGCATTGATCATCAAAACTGAGAGGACTAAAACTAGCCTCTACCTGCTGCACGAGGCGCTGCCGCTTCAGTTGCTCACCTTTGGTTTTGGCCACTAATGGACCAACACTCAATTCAGCCAGAGTAATCACACTGATGACAGGCAATACAGGGAGATCTTGTGCGTTCTTAACAAGGTGAAGATCGATGACAAGACATGTGTCAAGCAGACCAACTGAGGTTTGGTTGCTCACAATTCGAGGTCCATGACTTCAGAGATATCTGCGCGTAACGCAGCGGCATCAACTTCAGGAGCCCCCCGCCACTTTTCGAGCAATGCGTGGGCATTGAGTCCGCTCCCTTGCAGTGGCCGCAGTTCCGCCACCGGTTTGCCATCACGTGTAATGGTCATGGTTTCGCCTCTCTCAACGGAATCAAGAACCTGACCACCGTAATTGCGCAATTCCCGCACAGACACCGTTCCCATTTGGTCAGTGTATCACCGGTGATACGGATTGGACACCTGTGGAAAACCTGATTTTTTTATGACTCGATTGAGTCTCAGGTGTCTGACTAAAACTGCCCCAACAGGTTGCGCAATTGCTGGGCAAGATCTGTCCGATCCCTCAGACTGAGTCCGGCCAAAATCTCAGACTCCTTGGCGAGTAAGTCAGTGAGCGCGCCATCGACAGCGCCTTTTCCAGCGTCTGTGAGTTGCACCTGAACGCCACGACGGTCATGTGGATCAGGAAATCGCGTGACAAGTTCTCGCTCGAGAAGTCGATCGACGCGCGTGGTCATGGTTCCGCTGGTGACGTGGGTTGCTTGCGCCAATGCACCGGGGGAGAGAGCAAATGGTTTGCCCACGCGGCGCAGGGCGGCAAGAACATCGAATTCCCATGAGTCCAGACCATGGTCCCTAAATGCTTGTGCTCGAGCGGAATCCAAATGGCTGGAGATGCGAGAAATGCGGGAAAGCACTTCCAATGGCGAGACATCAAGGTCGGGCCGTTGCTCACGCCATGCGGTAACAATCAGGTCAACTTCATCGCGTGCCGGTTCGCCTGATTGAGCCATGGCGCAAGTCTACGTCAAGATTCTTGACGTCAAGAATCTTGATTCAGCTCAGTCGGGGCTTCGGGTCCAGGTGGGCAAGTCCGTTCCAAGCGAGGTTAACCACGTTGGCCACGACTTCTTCCTTTTTTGGCTTGCGCACATCAAGCCACCACTGGCCGGTGAATGCGACCATGCCCACGAGCATTTGGGCATACATGGGAGCGACTTTTTCATTGAAACCGTGGGCTTTGAATTCCGCAGCGAGGACGTGCTCCACCTGGCTGGCAATATCAATGATCAAACTTGCAAATGAACCTGTTTGTTGGGCAACGGGGGAGTCGCGCACCAGAATGCGAAAACCCTGCGGGTTGCTATCGATGTAATTGAACAAAGCCATGCCTGCTTGTTCAACAAGTTGGCGTGCCGAGCCTGCGGTCAGAGAGTCCGTGATTGAGTCGAGTAATGCGTTCATCTCACGATCAACAACAACAGCGTAAAGGCCCTCTTTGCCCCCAAAGTGTTCGTAGACAACGGGCTTAGAAACATTCGCTTTGGCGGCAATTTCTTCAACCGTCACCGATTCAAAGCCCTTTTCAGAGAAGAGTTTGCGCCCAACATTAAGTAGCTGCTCCCGGCGTTCCTGGCCGGTCATGCGAACTTTGGAGCCCGCGCTTTTGCGAACCGCTACGGGAACAGCACTGGACGTTGCGGCACGAAGCTCCACTATCGGTGCAAGTCCCGCATCCTCTTGAGCATCGTCAATGTTCACTGGGGGTGAGGTTACTCTCCGCGGTAACCACGAATGCGAAAACGGTCTTTCGGGTCTTTGAGTTTCTTTGCCAGACGCTCCGGCCTTGGCCAGCGAACATCGGTGGCAAGTCCGGTCTTTTCCATTCCCTTGATGATTCCAGCGCTCACGTCAATTTGTCCTTTGAGAACACCATGGCGAGCAGAGGTTGGATCGACATGATGCAGGTTGTGCCACGACTCACCCATAGAGGGAATGGCAAGCCAGGCAACATTGCTGGAGAGATCGCGCGATGTGAACGGGCGATTGCCAAATACGTGGCAGATGCTGTTGATGGACCAGGTCACGTGGTGAACGAATGCGATGCGAACTAGGCCTGCCCAAAAGAATGCGGTGAGTGCGCCCATCCATGACCAGGTGATCAAGCCGCCAAGAATTCCAGGGATTAACAGGCTGGCAATTACGAAGATGGAGAAGTGCTTGGACATCCAGTTCAGATCTTTATCCGCGGCGATATCGGGTGCGTACTTATCAATTCCCGTGTTATCACTTTCAAAAAGCCAACCGACATGTGAGTAAAGCAAACCTCGTGCGATTGCTTTGCGCGATGTTCCAAAGCGCCAGGGTGAATGTGGGTCGCCGACTTCGTCGGAGAACTTGTGGTGCTTGCGGTGATCGGCAACCCATTGATCGAGGGAACCTTCAATGGCAAGTGAACCGCAAATAGCAAGAGCAACCTTGACACCACGGTTTGCTTTGAAGGATCCATGTGTGAAAAACCGGTGGTACCCGATGGTGATTCCGAGCGCAGTGAGTGCCCAGAGACCAATCGCGAGTGAAATATCGAGCCAGGAAACCCACCCGCCCCACGCGACTGGAATTGCGGCGGCAACGGCGAGAAGCGGAAGAACAACAAAAGCGCCAATCGTGATTCGCATTGCTTTGCTGAGGTAAACGGCATCGTCTTGGTTCTCGTCAAAGACGATTTCCTCGGGCATCAATGCGGTCATGTGGTTCCTTTCGAGCGACGGTTAACTTACGCAAGCGTAACCTACGCTACCGTAACTTGCACGGAGTGGGGGAAATTAGTGCAAGGCGAGTTATTCCAGCAATGAGACAACGCCTAGGCTGTGGGGCGCAGTAATCCCGGGTCGTCTAGCGGCAGGACAGCGGACTTTGAATCCGTCAACGGAGGTTCGATCCCTCCCCCGGGAGCTTTCATTTACCTGACATTGAGATGACACATCCGCGTGAGAGTTAGGCTAAGTCTGTGCGTCCTTCAGCAGTAATAATTCTTGCCGCAGGTGAAGGCACGCGCATGAAATCTGCCACTCCAAAGGTACTTCACCAGATTGCTGGTCGGTCCTTGCTCAACCATGTGATTGAAGCGGCCGCGGTGACTGAGCCGGAACACCTCATGATTGTTGTCGGCCATGGTTCAAACGCGGTCATTGAGCATCTCGAAGAAGTTGCTCCGTGGGTCAGCACAGTTGAACAAACGGAGCGACGAGGAACAGGTCATGCCGTGCGGATAGCACTCACCGCACTGGTTGAAGCAGGGGTCTCACTTGATGGGGGACCGGTCGTCGTTTTGACCGGCGATACACCGCTGCTTACGGGCACAACGTTGTTGCAACTGCTCTCCGCACATGAGTCCCACAGTGCTCAAGCCACAATTTTGACGGCTGAACTCGATGACCCCTTCGGTTACGGACGCATCCTGCGCGATGGTTCGAGGGTGAGCGGAATCGTTGAGGAAAAAGATGCCACTGATGAGCAGAGACTCATCAACGAAATCAACTCTGGCATGTATGCCTTTTCAGCAGAATCGATAGTCGGGTCGATTAATTCGCTGACAACTGACAACTCACAGTCCGAGGAGTACCTCACTGACGTCATTGAATTAATTGCAACTGGTGGGGGAGTGGTCCTTGGCGTGGTAGCACCCGACAGCAATGACATTTTGGGTATCAATGACCGAGTTCAGTTGGCTGATGCCGCAGCAATCATGCGTGATCGCATCAATGAACGCTGGATGCGATCTGGTGTGAGCATCCTTGATTCATCGAGCACATGGATTGATGTCGATGTTGATATCGCGCCTGATGCCACCGTCTTGCCGCAATCGGTTTTACGTGGACCAACCTCCATTGAGACCGGCGCTGAGATTGGACCTGGAACAACGCTTATTTCCTGCGAGGTGGGAGAAAGCGCGGTAGTTCGTCACACCTGGGCAGAACTTGCTGTCATTGGTCAGTCAGCCAATGTTGGCCCCTACACATATTTGCGCCCGGGAACAGTGATCGGTGCTCGCGGTAAAGCTGGGGCATTTGTTGAAATGAAGAATTCGCAACTCGGTGACGGATCCAAGGTTCCGCACCTGTCTTATGTGGGTGATGCCACCATCGGTGAAGGTTCCAACATAGGTGCAGGAACGGTTTTTGTGAACTACGACGGAGTGAACAAGCACCACACTGTTGTGGGCGATGGCGTGCGCATTGGCTCCGACAACATGATTGTTGCCCCGGTTGAGATTGGCAATGGCGCCTACACGGCGGCTGGCTCCGTGATCACCGATGATGTTCCGCCGGGCGCCATGGCGGTCGCCCGAGCAAAGCAGCGCAATGTTGAGGGTTGGGTGCAGCGCAAGCGTCCTGGGACGGTATCGGCGGAGGCGGCGCAAACCTCGCAAGATGACTCTGAAAGGCTATCCCCAACTTCCCCTGAAAACTCGCTCGATAATTAGTACGGTGCCCGGTAAATCGATGAGTAAGTACCCAAACATGAAGGTGGAGTAGTGGCCGAGAAGTCAGTCCCAACGCAAAAGCATCTCCTACTCTTGGCGGGCCGTTCGCACCCGGAACTCGCTGATGCGGTTGCTGAGCACCTCGGCATTGACCTCACACCAGTCACGGCACATGACTTTGCCAACGGTGAAATATTTGTTCGATTCCGCGAGTCAGTGCGCGGTGGTGACGCATTTGTGCTTCAAAGTCACACCACACCTATTAATAAGTGGATCATGGAGCAGTTGATCATGATCGATGCCCTTAAGCGGGCATCTGCTAAACGCATAACGGTGATTGTCCCTTTCTACGGATACGCCCGTCAGGACAAGAAGCATCGCGGACGCGAGCCAATCTCGGCCCGCCTGATGGCCGACCTTTTCAAAACTGCGGGCGCAGATCGCCTGATGACCGTTGACCTGCATACCTCACAGATCCAAGGCTTTTTTGACGGTCCCGTTGACCATCTCTTTGCTTTGCCGCTCTTGGCATCGCATGTTGCAAATAAAGTTGACCGATCAAAGATCACTGTTGTTTCGCCCGATGCGGGACGCGTTCGGGTCGCCGAGCGCTGGACAGATGTTTTGGGCGCTCCGCTGGCGATCATTCACAAGCGCCGCGATCCCGACATTCCCAATCAGGTTCGGGTGCTTGAAGTCGTGGGTGATGTCAAAGACCGCGTTTGCGTCGTGGTCGACGACATGATCGACACCGGTGGAACAATTGTTAAGGCGTCGGAGACCCTGTTCGAGAATGGTGCATCTGAGGTCATAGTCGCGGCAACACATGGAATCCTGAGTGATCCGGCGCGTGAGCGCCTCCAAGAATCACGTATCAGTGAGGTCATAGTCACCGACACTCTTCCGATCCCTGAAGAGCATCGATTCGAGAAACTCACAGTGCTCTCCATTGCCCCATTGCTGGCCACGGCAATCAATGAGGTGTTCACCGATGGCTCGGTGACCAAAATGTTCGAGGATGAAGAATTAGGTCAGGCGCCCTCCTCGCACTAGGGATTTTCCCCCGCGCTAGACTCCATGGGTTCCTCGGCGAGGGTGCGTAGTTCACCGTTATCGACGTGGTGGCTTAACTGGCCTCTCCTTGGTGCGACTCGCAACTTTTAACTAGGAGAAATCGTGACTAACGTCAATTTGACCGCTTCCCCCCGCTCAGAATTCGGCAAGGGTGCGGCTCGCCGTATTCGCCGTGGTGGACAAGTTCCCGCAGTGATCTACGGCACGGATACCGCTCTCATGCACGTGACACTGCCTACTCACGAACTGGCACTTGCCCTGCGCAAGCCCCGCGTTGTGTTGAACATTGATTTTGATGGCCAGACCTACCTGACCAAGCCGCGCGATATCCAGCGCGATGTTGTTCGCTTGGACATTGAGCACGTTGACCTGATCGTGATCAGCAAGAAGGAAGCAGCATTGCGAAGTGACTATGCAGATGCAGTCGCCCAGGTCCACACCGCTGCTGAAGAAGCTGGTCTTGATGTTGCCATGGTTCTCCAGGCGTTTGAGGCATCTGTTGCTGAAGGCGAACTGCCCCTAGATGCAGTAGGCCACGCAGTCGCAGACGCAAGGGAGAAGGCACTTGAACTGGCCGCGTCTGCTGCTGCATCCGGTGCCGCTGAAGACGCTGCTGCCGCTGCAGGCGACGAGGCAGCCGCACCGGCAGAACCTGCCGCCGCAGAGTAAGTGACTGCGCTTAAGTGACTTGGCTTGTTGTGGGACTGGGTAATCCCGGTCCCACATACACCGCCACCCGCCACAATGTTGGTGCGATGGTTGTCGAAACATTCGCCAAACGCGAATCAGTCACACTCTCACGCCATAAGCGGGCACTCGCACATGTCGCTGAGACTCAGGTCGGTGCACCCGGTGACGTCAGTCGCCAGAAGGTTGTTTTAGCGATCCCGATGTCGTTCATGAATGAAAGTGGTGGGCCGGTAAAAGCCCTCATGGACTTCTACAACGTGGAACCCGAAAATCTGGTCATTGTTCATGACGAACTTGATATCGAATTTGCCACGCTGCGGATCAAATTTGGTGGTGGCGATAACGGCCACAATGGACTCAAGAGCATCAGGGGAGCGATCGGCACGGGTGAATATTTTCGTGAGCGAGTGGGAATTGGCCGACCTATTGGCCGACAGGCTCCCGCCGATTTCGTGTTATCTCAATTCAGCTCAACCGAACGCAAAGATCTCACTGAATTGTTGGATCGCAGCGTGGATGCTCTCGAGATGCTCATGCTTCAAGGTTTGGAAAAAACCCAAAGCCAATTTAATAGTTAATAAATTTCGCTAGTAAAGAAAGTTGGAGCACACGTGAGTTCAATGTCTGATGACGAGTTGTCGAGAACAGTTGCTCAAGAAGCAGGAAAGTTGCTGCTTGCTCTCCGTGAGGATTTCTTTGCCACCCGTTCCGCTGAGAACATCGACAAAACGGTGAGTGATCTACTGCGTGACCAAGCAGATCGCGCTGCCCACCTGTTTATCATGGACAAACTCAGCACTGCTCGGCCAAATGATGCAATCCTGAGTGAAGAAGGCAAAGATAACGACGACCGCCTCAGTGCGGAGCGAGTCTGGATTGTCGATCCCCTTGACGGCACGTGGGAGTACGGCCAAAACAGAAAAGACTTTGCCGTTCACATTGCGCTTTGGCATTCAGGTGAACAGAGGCTCAGCGCAGGAACCGTGGATCTTCCCGCACAGTCATTAACCAGGTCGGTGCTGGATTCTGATTCCAATGAACAGGATGTGTACACCTCAGAACGCATTATTCGAGTTGTGGCCTCCCGCTCTCGGCCACCCAAGACACTTGCCGCAACGGTTGCACGACTGAGTGAAATTCTGCGTGAAGAGGGAATTGCACACCAGTCGATTGAAGTCGTTGATGTTGGTTCAGTGGGTGCAAAAGTCAATGAGATCCTTTTAGGTCGTGCGGATATATATCTCCATGACACGGGATTCTTTGAGTGGGATGTTGCTGCTCCCTATGTTGTTGCTGAACACTATGGGCTCGTGGCTTCTCACATGAATGGCGAACCTGTGACGTTCAATCACATGCCGCCCTATGTCACTGATTTGGTAGTTTCCCGAGCTGCGCTGTACCCGTATGTCATTCAAGCACTCCGGCAGTCACAAGACGCGTGACCAGAACCACCTCACTTTCTGCGCTTCTTGATCTGACACAAACAGATCCTGGGATTGCTGGAATAGGAAAACTCGCGTTATCAACCGTTGATCTCGTCGATCTTGTTGGCCCCACCACAAGCTATCCGTTGGTCATTGCGCAATTGGCGCGCTCTGGGCGCACGCAGCTGGTACTCACCTCTACGGGACGAGAGGCCGATGAAATGGCCCGCTCGCTCGCGGCCTTCATTCCACGGGAGTCCATTGCAGTCTTCCCCAGCTGGGAGACCTTGCCACATGAGCGTTTATCACCATCATCAGACACTGTCGGTGCCCGAATGGCGGTGCTGCGCAGGCTCGCGCATCCGATTGCGGGTGATCACTTTGCTGGACCCATTTCCGTTGTCATCGCATCCGTGCGTGCAGCACTCCAACCCATTGTTGCCAGCTTGGGGCAGTCAGATCCCGTTCGACTCGAAGTGGGGGACACCGCGGACCTCACCGCAACCGTAACTCAACTGGTGGACTACGGCTATGAACGAGTTGACCTCGTTGAACGACGGGGACAAATAGCAGTACGTGGCGGGATCCTCGACGTATTTCCGCCCACCGAGGAGCATCCGCTCAGGCTCGAGTTTTGGGGCGATGACATCGAGGAAATTCGATACTTCGCTGTTTCTGATCAACGAACACTGGAGGTAGCGCCCCATGGCTTGTGGGCAACCCCCGTGCGCGAGTTGCTGTTGACGCCCCAGGTACGCGAACGAGCCAAATTGCTGGGTGAGGCACACGTTGAGGTTGCAGCAATGTGCGAGTCACTCGCTCTCGGAATTCCAGTTGAAGGTATGGAATCACTTTCCCCCGTCTTGGCTGGTGACATGCGCCCATTGCATGCCCTCATGCCCGAGTCATCATCACTCGTCTTGTGCCAGCCGGAGCGAATCAAGTCACGTGCTGCGGATGTTGTGAAAACCGCTGAGGAATTCCTCACCGCGGGTTGGCACAGTGCGGCCGTTGGCGGAGTAAGCCCAATAGATCTCTCCGGATCAATGTTCACCAGCATAGAAATGGTTGTCCAAGAAACCCTAGAAAACAGCGGGGCGGTGTGGAATCTCACCCCGCTACCGACGGACGCAAAAGATGAAATCATCAATCTGGATGCTCAGGAAATTGATCCATATCGGGGAAACTCTGAACAATTTATTTCCGATGTTAAATCGTGGTTTGTGCAGGACTCGCAAGTAATCATTACTGCTCAGGGCCACGGACCACTTGAGCGTATTGCCGAGGAACTGCGAAACGCGGACATTGGAACATCTGCTGTTGACACATTGCCGGACTCGATTGATCCCGGTGTCGTGTACTTGGTACCCGCTAGCCTCGACCACGGATTTTCCTTGCCAGGTGCATCAATAATTGTCGTGACGGAGAGCGACTTGGTGGGCCAGAAGTCGGGTACCAAGGACATGCGTCGCATGCCCAGCAAGAGGCGCGGTACGGTCGACCCGCTCACTCTCAAAGCGGGCGATTTTGTTGTTCACGAACACCATGGTGTTGGCCGCTATGTTGAAATGATCACAAGGACAATCGCGGGTGCCGAGCGAGAATATTTGATTATTGAATATGCTCCGAGCAAACGCGGTCAGCCAGCGGACCGATTGTTCGTCCCCATGGACCAATTGGATTTGATCACACGGTACGTCGGTGGTGAAGCACCGAGCGTGCATCGCCTGGGAGGTGCTGATTGGCAGAAAGCCAAAGGGCGGGCGCGCAAAGCGGTCAAACAAATCGCTGGCGAACTCATTCGACTCTATGCAGCGCGCCAGTCGGCGCAAGGTTATGCATTTGGACCTGACTCGCCATGGCAACATGAACTTGAAGATGCCTTCGAGTACGTCGAAACACCCGATCAACTCAGCACGATCGATGAAGTCAAGCGAGATATGGAACGAACGGTCCCCATGGACCGGTTGATCTGCGGAGATGTTGGCTACGGTAAGACTGAAATCGCCATCAGGGCAGCCTTCAAAGCAGTGCAGGATGGAAAACAGGTTGCCGTTCTCGTGCCAACTACCCTGCTCGTGCAACAACATCTGTCCACGTTTACTGAACGGTATTCGGCGTTCCCTATCAAAGTTGGCGCACTGTCTCGATTCACCAGCACAAAAGATTCCAAAGTAACTCTTGAGGGCTTGGCTGATGGATCGGTTGACATTGTTATTGGAACCCACAAGCTCTTGACTCCGAGCGTGCGCTTCAAAGACTTAGGGCTGGTCATTGTTGACGAGGAACAGCGATTTGGTGTCGAGCACAAGGAGCATCTGAAAGCAATTCGCACCAATGTTGATGTGCTGGCCATGAGCGCCACACCCATTCCTCGCACCCTTGAAATGGCAGTGACGGGTATCCGTGAAATGTCAGTTATTCAGACACCGCCTGAAGAGCGTCACCCCGTCCTGACATTTGTCGGCCCCTATGACGAGAAGCAAATCACCGCAGCTGTGCACCGTGAACTTTTACGTGAAGGACAGGTCTTTTTCATTCACAACCGTGTTGAATCCATTGATCGCGTTGCGGCCAAGATCCAAGAGCTGGTACCCGAAGCACGCGTTGCTGTCGCACATGGTCAAATGTCTGAGGGTGCTCTTGAACAGGTGATTGTGCAGTTCTGGGAAAAAGAAATTGATGTGCTGGTCTGCACCACAATCGTGGAGTCGGGAATTGACATTCCAAATGCCAACACTCTCATTGTTGACAGAGCTGACAAGTTTGGTCTCTCCCAGATGCACCAATTGCGAGGGCGCGTGGGTCGCGGACGCGAACGTGCGTACTCCTATTTTCTCTACGATCCGAATAAGCCTCTAACTGAAACCGCGCACGAACGACTCGCAACTATCGCGCAGCGAACCGATCTCGGTTCAGGGATGCAGATTGCATTAAAGGATCTGGAGATTCGAGGCGCGGGCAATCTTCTCGGTGGAGAGCAAAGCGGGCATATTGCCGATGTCGGTTTTGACCTTTATCTCAGACTTGTGGGAGAGGCTTTGGCTGAATTTAAAAATGAACCAGCGCGCGATGTGAATGATGTTCGCGTTGAGTTGCCCATCAACGCGCACATTCCGGTGGCGTATGTACCACAAGAGCGCCTCAGGCTCGAGGCCTATAAACACCTCGCGGATGCAGCAACCGATGACCAAGTGGATGAGGTGGTGAAAGAACTCATTGACAGATATGGGCAGTTGCCACAAGAGGTCGCAACATTAGTTGCCGTGGCCCGGTTCCGAGTGCTGGCCAAAAAGTTCGGCGTTGAGGAGGTTATCGCTGCGGGAAATGCGATCCGAATTCACCCGGTGGAATTGGCTGAGTCCCGAACCATGCGGCTAATGCGCATATACCCCCGAACAAACATCAAGCCTGCGACGCGAACGATTTTGGTTCCCAGTCCCACGGAGCAAGCGGGGGCCATTGGTGCCCCACCGTTGAGAGATGCCGCTCTCCTAGAATGGTTACACGAGTTGTTTACCACCCTATTTTCCACCCCTTAGTGTTCGGAGTTTTTGTGAAGATCTCACGTCGTTTGGTGAGCGGAATCGCTCTCTCGGGAATCGTGCTCACGGTTGCATCCCTCACAGGTTGTGGGGCGAACCAAGCAGGTGCTGCCGCGACACTCGGCGACCAACGCATCACGGAGAACGAACTCAATACCCAGGTGGAGAGTCTGCTCAGGGCACAGGGACTCACAAGTGGCGAGGCCACGGCTGAATTGGTATCGACCACCCTTGATCGCATGATCACCTCCAATTTGGTCGACCAACTGGCCGAGCGCCAAGGAATCTCAATCTCTCAAGGTGAGCTCGATAACGTGCGGTTGCAGTATTTGGCGCAGGCGGGTGGGCAGCAGCAGCTCGATGCCTTACTCCTCCAGCAAGGAGTTCTCCCCAGTGAACTTGATAGCGTGATTGAAACAAATCTTCTTGTTTCTGAATTGGGTGCAGCTCTGGCACCGGATGCAACACCCGACGTCCAAGGTGGCGCCGTCTTCATTGCAGCTTCAGAACTCAGCGTGGAAATTGATGCGCAGGTTGCCCCACGTTTTGGAACGTGGGATGCAGAGAATCTCACTGTTGGGCCAGTGACAGACGATGTCTCGGCGCCAGTTGGCGCAGAACTCGGCCAGGAGTAATCCTTGCAGGGGAGTCGCTTCACTGAACTTGTTGCAGTATTGGACCGACTCTGTTCCCCCGGTGGGTGCCCTTGGGATGCTGAGCAAACACATCAGACTCTTGTTGAGTATTTGATCGAAGAAGCATATGAATGTGTTGAGGCGATTGAGGCCGGCAACCAAGCAGACATGCAAGAGGAATTGGGAGACCTTCTGCTTCAAGTTGTCTTCCACGCCAGAATTGCACAGCCGAGATGGGACATTGATTCAGTAATTGGCGGCATAACGACCAAGTTGATCGAACGCCACCCCCATGTCTTTGGCGATGTACCCGCGCAGACTGCAGGCGATGTTGAAAGCGCTTGGCATGTGCGCAAGGCTCAGGAAAAGGGGCGTTCATCGCTCACCGACGGTATTCCCGAGTCGCTTCCCGCTCTCATGCGCGCATCTAAAGTGCAATCTCGAACGAAATCACTCGATATCCCGCGCACCGGGCAGGCTTCTCGCGCGGATAACGTCATTTCAGAACTCAATGGTGCACAAGACCTCGGTGACTTGCTCTATGAACTCGTGCGCGCTGCCAAAGCTAACGGCTGGGATGCGGAGTCGAGCCTGCGCGGCTCAGTTGCACGAAATATTGAGGTAATCAAGGACCATGAATCAAGCAACTGAGCAATTTCGGGCGATTGCCAAGGCGGCCATAGATGACTGCCTCGAGCAGGATCCGGTTGGTGCAACCTGGCTGGGTGACCATCGATTTGATGCGAGGTTGCCAGATTATTCAGCAGAAGCTATTGCGACCTTCGAAGAGAAAATTGACCAGCACCTCACGGCTCTTGATGCAGTGGACGACGTTGAACTCTTGACGGAGGATCTCGTTGACCTAGAAATTCTGCGGGCGCACCTGCTCAAGGTGCAGTTTGATCTGACGCAGGTTCAAGAACACAAGTGGAATCCCATGGTGTGGAACCCAGGGACTGCCCTGCACCTTTTAGAATCGCGGGATTTTGCCCCGCGTGATGAGCGACGTCGAAATCTTGAATCGCGTGCCGAGCACATTCCCGGTTTCTTGGAGCAGGCTCGGGCAACCCTGAAGGACATGAGCGCCATTCACGTTGAAACTGCAATTGCTCAGCTACAGGGAACTCTCGCACTGGTGGATTCCCTGAACCTCGACCAACAAATCTCTGATTCGGTGAGTGAACAGATCGATTGGTTAACCGATGGGTTGCCTCTAGCGACTAGGTCGCCCCGACTTGGGCCCGAGCTCTATGCGGGAATTCTTTGGCATGCCCTTGATGATTCAACGGACGTCGAGACACTGTATGCAACGGCACACGATCACCTTGGGCTTGTGGGGGATCGAATGCGGAAGATCGCAATCGAGTATTTGGCTCATCTGAAGATTGAGTCTGTTGGAGATCCAGTGCGCGAGGCACTGGATCACATTGCCACTACCAATGTTGTTACGAATGAAAATGTCTTGGACCACGTTCGCTCAGCCGTGGCTTCCGCCCGCGCATTCACCATCGAGCACAACATTGTGACAGTGCCTGAAATTGATACCGAAGTCATTGAAATGCCAGAAATCCACCGTGGAGTAGCGGTCGCCTACTGTGATGCACCCGGACCACTGGAAAGAGCAAGTGTTCCCACTTTCGTTGCGGTAGCCCCAACTCCGGACGACTGGACACCGGAGAGAGTGTTGAGTTTCTACCGGGAGTACAACGCAGTTCAGATACACGACCTCACCATCCATGAAGCAATTCCGGGGCATGTGCTGCAACTTGCAGTAGGCAACAGCGGTACTGGTCAAAGTGACACTCGTAGATTTGGTTTCAGCGGTGCATTCGTTGAGGGCTGGGCGGTCTATTCAGAGGAAGTCATGATCAACGCTGGATACTCCCCCCAAGCGAATCTGGCGAGCAGCCTTGCCATTCGACTCCAACAATTGAAAATGCAAATGCGGATGATCATCAACACGATTCTTGACATCGGTGTCCACTCCAAGGACATGAGTGAGCACCAGGCAATGGACCTCATGATGCAACGGGGCTACCAAGAAGAAGGCGAAGCTGCTGGGAAATGGCGGCGCGCTCTACTGACTTCGGGCCAACTTCCGACCTATTTCGTGGGTTACCTTGCCGTTAAAGGATTAGCTGAAGACTTAAAAGTCATGCACCCAGACTGGTCACTCCAGCAAATTCATGACTTGCTGCTCTCATTTGGTTCGCCAGCTCCACGCCATGTGCGCGAACTCGTGGGACTATAGGCGGATGAAAAAGCCTTGGGTTTTCGCGGCAGCGGTTCTTGCAGTTTTGACTCTCACTTCCTGTTCACAGGATCAAGAAGAACCAGCAGCAATCGAGTCATCACAGGAAATGCCTACCCCAACGCCTGAAGAAACTACGGTTGATCCTTGCTTGGTGGTGGCGCAGATGGAGGGAACTCTGTCGATTGCGGTGGCAGATTTCATTGCAGATCCTCAGCAAGATGCGCTCGCATCCCTTGAAGCGACATTCAACGCCGAGATTGTTCTTCTGTCGCAGCTCATCGATTCCGTGGGAATGGACCCAGCGCGATTAGACGCTGTCATTGCTTCAAAAGATCTTGCACTGTCAAAATTGAATGAAGCAAATGAATCAGATAATTTCCTTCAAAAGGGTATTTCACTGGCGGCAGCTGCAAGTTCTGCACAAGATGCCGTTATATCTTCACAAGAAATTCTTTCAGAACTCAATGCGCAATTGGACTGCCCGTAAATCACGTTCATGTAATTTATTGTGATCGGTGAATGTCAGTCCAGCGCGCAATCCTTGAGTCGTTTGTTTGACCGCATAGTGTGATTCGCTAACGGACTCAACAAATTCGGCCACAGTGGGGGGAGTGGTCGAGGGCGCGCCGCGATCGGGGGTCACTGTCGCTGGCGCGCCCGCTTTATCAAGCGCACGAGAAGCCACACAATGACAATCCCAACGGAGAGTGCAATTGTGAGTGGAATCAGGAAACCGATAAATGTCACGGTGCCGGCAGCAAGATTCACCAGCGCTTGCCATCCGGACGCAATTCCACCCAGAAAGTCAGGAGTGGAACTCGCGGTAGCGCTTTCAGGTGCGATATCGAAGTACACGACGGACATGTCCACCTGGTCCTGTAATTGTGCCCGTTGGGCAACGAGCGAATCCCGCTCTGCGGTCCGTGAGGCTAATTCCGACTCAACGGCAACAAGGTCTGCCACGCTTGCGGCCTGCCTTTGAAGTTCCATCAATTTTTCAATGCTCGTGTTGAGTGCTTCGATCCGAGCATCGAGGTCCGTGACCGCCATGGTGACATCGGACTCAGAGATGCTGAAGTTAGTCCACGTTCCAAGTTGCTTAGCGGACTCAATAAAATTCTCAAGGTCTGAGTTTGGAACTTTAACCGTCATGCTGGCGTATTCCGCGTTCTCACTCGTGCGCAGGTCCTCCTGGATGACGCTTCCACCAAAACTTGTTGTCAGGTCACGGATTTGCTCCACACGCTCGCTAGCGTTGTCAGTGAGCAAACTGATGGAAGCCGTTCTGATTACGACGGTTGCCGACTTCGTATTACCATCAAAGGACATGGAACTTTCTGCCATGAAGTCTGAAGCGCCGACATCACCCATCGACTGGACGGGTGACTCTTGATTCGCGCAACCTGCAAGTGCCATGAATGCCAGTAACGCGATGGCACCCAGTCCGGCAACTGCAACTCGATGCATGCCTCGTAGCGCTCCCATGTGGGCCTCCTCATTGATGAATGATTCATGGCTTTGACGCACCGGATAAAGAGAACGATCGTGCCTTTTCATCACGATTTGGCATCAGGTTCCCCGCCGGGGGCGAAGTGCCGTTGGCTAGAGTTCGGACATGGCCACAATCGAAGCCCTCATTGCCCGTGAAATTCTTGACTCTCGTGGAAACCCCACCGTTGAAGTTGAAGTTCTCCTCGACGATGACACCGTTGCTCGTGCCGCGGTTCCATCTGGCGCTTCGACCGGCGCCTTTGAAGCCGCCGAAAGGCGCGATGGCGAGGCACGTTACGGCGGAAAAGGGGTTCTCCAGGCGGTAGCCGCCGTTGAAGGTGAGATCGCTGACTCGCTCGTGGGACTCGAGGCTGACGATCAGCGCACTGTGGATCAGGTCATGATCGACCTTGACGGCACACCCAATAAGGCTCGCCTCGGCGCCAATGCAATCCTCGGTGCATCGCTCGCTGTTGCCAAGGCGGCAGCCCTCTCGGCTGAACTCCCGCTGTTCAAGTACATCGGTGGACCCAATGCGCACCTGCTGCCCGTGCCAATGATGAATATTCTCAATGGTGGAGCACATGCAGACACCGGCGTTGATATTCAAGAGTTCATGATTGCCCCCATTGGTGCTCCTACATTCTCCGAAGCTTTGCGGCAGGGCACCGAGGTGTATCACGCACTGAAAAGTGTTTTGAAAAAGAATGGCTATTCCACTGGATTGGGTGACGAAGGTGGCTTCGCTCCAGACCTACCCAGCAATCGCGCGGCTTTGGAACTCATTGTGACCGCCATTGAAGGCACAGGCATGAAAGTTGGGGCAGACATTGCGCTGGCACTCGATGTCGCATCAACAGAGTTCTATTCCAATGGTTCCTACACATTTGAGGGTGCCGAGCGCTCATCAGAGTGGATGACCGCTTACTACGAATCCTTACTCGCTGATTTCCCGCTTGTATCCATTGAAGATGCACTTGCCGAGGATGACTGGGCTGGCTGGATCCATGCCACCAATGCAATTGGTGACCGTGTCCAACTTGTTGGCGACGACCTCTTTGTGACCAACCCAGAGCGTCTCGCACGAGGAATCGCTGAGGGTGCGGCCAATGCGCTGCTGGTGAAGGTCAATCAAATTGGGTCCCTGACCGAGACCCTTGATGCGGTTGCCATGGCGACTCGCAGTGGATATGCATCCATGATGTCTCACCGTTCCGGAGAGACCGAAGACACAACAATCGCGGATCTTGCGGTCGCTGTGAATTGTGGTCAAATCAAGACGGGAGCACCTGCCAGAAGTGAACGAGTGGCCAAGTACAACCAGTTGTTGCGCATCGAAGAGGAACTCGGCGATGCCGCTCGCTATGCAGGAAGCGCCGCATTCCCTCGCACATTCGGCACCGCCTAATCTATTTTGTTCAACATTCATGTGACCATTGAGTTATGTCGGTGACCAAGCAATCAAGCGGGAGCGGTTCTTTGACCGGTCGCGCCCTGGCTTTGGTTCTCACCCTCGCCGCGGTGGGGGTGCTGTTGGTGGTCCCCGTTCGCAATTGGTTCGGGCAGCGGGCTGAAATCGCAGAACTTCAAGCTCAGATTGAGGTTTCGTCGGAGAACGTGGCCCAACTCCAATTAGAAAAAGAGCGCTGGGTTGATCCAGCATTCGTTGCTGCTGAAGCACGTCGCCGGCTCCACTTCGTCATGCCCGGGGAAATCGGTTATGTCGCTTTGGGGGCTGATGGTCGACCAGCCGCAGAAACCATCTCCGATCTTGCCGCTGAAAAGGATCCCGCCTGGTATTCCAAGTTGTGGGGTGCGGTGCAAGAAGCCGACGACGCCGTCGAGCCAGCCGGTGAGTAACGGCATTTCGATAGCACCGGCAGACCTGAATGTCATCGAGTTGCAATTGGGTCGGGAACCACGCGGAGTAATTGAAATCTCTGCTCGGTGCGTGTGTTCGAACCCACTCGTGGTTCGAACGCTCCCGCGATTACCTGATGGCACTCCTTTCCCCACCACCTACTACATCACCTGTCCAAAGCTTTCGGGTGCGATTGGCACCCTTGAGAGTTCCGGCCTCATGCGTGAAATGGAGGACTTGCTCGAACTAGACCCAGAGCTGGCCACGGGTTACGCATCCGCGCACGAGGATTATTTAATTGAGAGGAATGCCATTGAGTTCGTCACTGAACTTGATGGGATTTCTGCGGGAGGAATGCCTACCCGGGTTAAGTGTCTCCATGTACTTATTGGCCATTCGCTTGCAAAAGGTCCAGGTGTAAACCCATTAGGGGATTTGGCATTGGAACGCCTGGATCCATTGTGGAGTGTGAACAACTGTGCGCACGGGTAAGCGTGTTGCGGCGATTGATTGCGGGACAAATGCAATCCGACTGTTAATCGCTGAGAAAGGGCATGAATACGCTGTTCCTGTCGACTTGGTGAGGGAAATGCGCACCGTGCGCTTGGGTGAGGGCGTTGATGCAACGGGTGAGTTCAGCTCACCTGCTCTTGCTCGAACATTCCAAGCCTGTGGTGAGTATGCCGAATTGATCCGAGAGCATCAGGTAGAGCAACTTCGATTCATCGCGACATCAGCATCGCGTGATGTGTCAAACCGTGACGAATTTATTCACGGAGTTGAGTCCATACTTGGCGTGCAACCGGAAGTTATCTCTGGTGATGAAGAAGCTCGATTATCTTTTGTTGGGGCGACGAGCGGGTTTGACCCACTCCCGAACGCACCCATACTTGTTGCTGATATCGGCGGCGGTTCAACTGAATTTGTCATGCCTGATTCACAAGGAAAACTAATTGCACGGAGCATCAATGTTGGATGTGTTCGCATGACAGAGCGCTACCTGTTGAGCGATCCACCAACATCACAGGAGGTTGGTCACACGGTCGACACTTTGGTTCGGGAACTTTCTAGAGTCAAGGAAGCCTTACCAACAGACACAGCGCAAACATTTATTGGATTAGCAGGTTCTGTGACAACGATTGCCGCGATGGCCCTAGGGCTTGATAGCTATAACGCTGCCGCTATTCATGGCACGACGTTGAGCCGCGACCAAGTTGAGATTCTCACGGAGCAACTGGTGGCCATGCGCAGGGCTGATCGAGCTCGACTCGGTTTCATGCACCCTGGTCGAGTCGATGTCATTGGCGGGGGTGCCCTAGTCCTCAGGGAAGCGATGCGGGCACTCAACCTTGATGAGGTCTTGGTGAGCGAACACGATCTGCTTGATGGAGTTGTGCTCCATCTCACTCGAGAAAGCTAGAAAAACTCTTCCCAATTCGGGGTCTATGTATACGCTTGCAGTCACTCGAGGGAGAGGAGGCCGCATGGCGATCACCATTAGAGATGTAGCAGAAGCAGCAGGTGTGTCCACTGCCACTGTCTCCCGTGCATTACGTGGCCTGCCCAATGTTGATCAACAGACTCGGGAACGAGTCAAAAGCATTGCTCTCGAAATGGACTACGTCATTTCACCGAGTGCTTCGCGCCTAGCATCTGGTCGCACAGGAAGTATGGCCGTGATCACTCCGTACATTTCACGGTGGTTCTTCTCTGAAGTCATTGCTGGGGCGGAATCAGTTCTGCAAAAAGCTGGTATTGATCTGTTGCTCATTAACGTAGGGGACTATCAAAATGGTCATGCTCGGATCCCGCCGACGCCGCGACTAAAGCGGCGCGTTGATGGAATCCTGATTGTTGCCCTGCCCCCACAAGATCCAGACCTTGAACCGATTCTGAAATTGGACATGCCCTCGGCAATGATTGGTGGCATCGCCCCCGGGGTTGATTGCGTTGCCATCAATGATGCACAAGTGGCACGGTCGGCAACGGAACACTTGGCCGATCTAGGACATATTCGCATTGGTCTGATTGCGGGTGGGCCGGCCGAAGCACGATTCACAGCGGAATCGGAGCGCGAGCGGGGATTTCGTGCGGTGATGAATGAACGTGGGTTGCCTCAGGATCCCATGTTGGAGGTGTTCGGCCGTTTCACCATTGACGGTGGTGAAAAGGCTATGGACGCACTACTCAACCAACCGAATCCCCCCACAGCAGTTTTCGCCATGAGTGATGAAATGGCATTTGGCGCATTGCGTTCGGCGATTTCCCACGGGCTGGTTCCAGGCCGCGATATTTCCATCATCGGAATTGATAACCATCCCATGTCGGAGTACCTGAATTTATCAACGGTTGCACAGCCTGTTAGTGAGCTTGGCATAAGAGCAGCAGAACGGCTGCTGGCTCAAATGGCCATGACCCCAAATTTCCATGCTGATGCCGTGGTGACTGAACTTCCAACCCGATTGATCGTGCGCGGATCAACGGGCACGATTAATTCCTAGGGAGCACTTTTTATGGGTATTGATCAACGGACACAGTCTGACCATCACATTTGGTGGCATAACGCCGCCGTTTATCAGGTGTACCCGCGTTCGTTTTTTGACGGCAATGGCGATGCTTTAGGTGACCTAGTGGGTGTGCAAAACAAGCTTCCTTACTTGGCTGCTCTCGGTGTAGACGCTATTTGGCTCTCCCCGTTTTACCCCAGCCCACAGCATGATTCCGGCTATGACGTTGCGGATCCTCGAGGGGTTGACCCCATGTATGGAACATTGCAGGATGCACAATCACTCATCAATGCCGCCCATGACCATGGATTGAGAATCATGGTTGATTTGGTTCCTAATCACGTTTCCCAGGATCACCCGTGGTTTCAAGCCGCACTAGCGGCTGGGCCCGGTTCACCAGAGCGGGCTCGATTCCATTTTCTGGACACACATAGCGATGAACCGCCCAATAACTGGGTGAGTCTATTTGGCGGACCGGCTTGGACCAGAACGACAAATCCCGACGGGACACCGGGCCAGTGGTACCTCCACGTTTTTGATTCAAGTCAGCCCGATGTGAATTGGACAAATCCTGACGTAGCGGAGGACTGGATACGAACTCTGAGATTTTGGCTGGACATGGGTGTTGATGGATTCCGTGTTGATGTGGCACATGGTTTGGTAAAAGACATGAACTACTCGGATCTCCCGGATCCAGTCGGTTTAACCGAGGCACTTCGGTTTGATCTTGACGATGGCTCACCCGAGATGGCAGCCAAACGGCTCTTAATTGAAAACTCGGGGTTCTTCGATCGTGATGAGTTGCAGGATATTTATGCAACGTGGCGTGCAGTTCTGGATGAATATGCAGGCGATCGAATGGCGGTCAGTGAAGCATGGGTGCCTCCTCACAGGGCTAGTCGCTATGTCTCACCAACATCACTTCACCAAATTTTTGGATTCGATTTCTTGGTGGTCGCTTGGGATGCAGAAATCATGCAGGGGACGATCCTCAAAGCCATGTCTGCCGTTGCTGATGTCAATGCACCGCCCACGTGGGCCCTTTCGAATCACGATTCACCTCGAGTGGTCACCCGCCTCGGGGGCGGGGAAGTGGGCCAGGCACGAGCACGGGCCCTCGCTGTCGTTGCCCATGCCCTGCCCGGGGCTATGTACGTATTCCAAGGCGAAGAACTGGGCCTGGCCGATGCTGACCTGCCAGATTCGGCCAGGCAGGATCCGGTGTTTTCCCGAACAAAGGGCGCGCAGAAGGGTCGCGATGGGGCACGAGTTCCACTGCCGTGGTCCGGTGCTGCGCCGCCATACGGCTTTACCGAGTCCACGACTAACACCTGGTTACCACAACCTGATGATTGGGCGCAGGTGACGGTGGAAGCAGAACTGAGTGACCCCCGCAGCATTCTCAACCTTTATCGAACGACATTGCATGAGCGTCGTGCCGTGACGGGACCCGTGACATTCGTGGATTCTGGCAGCGAGAACGTCATGATTTTTTCCCGCGACTCTGGTTTTCATGTCGCCGTTAACACGGGATCGACACCGTGGGATATCGGAGCGATGTTTCCAAATTGCAGCGTCATGGTCAGTAGCGACATGCAAGTGGGTGGCAAGGAAGAATCCCTACCACCCAATTGCGCAGTTTGGTTTATCGCGTGACGGCTAAGAAATTCGCTCCTGATTTCCTTCGGAGTTGAACACGTAAATTTTTTCAGGATGAACACTGACGCTAGAACCCATGCGTGGTGACTGGAATCCGCGTGAACGTGCAACAAGGTCATTCACACCATCGGGGGTTGTGCCATAAACGAATGTGTCAGCACCCAGCTCTTCAACGAGGGTAACCTCCATGGTGGCACCACTGTCAGCGAGTTGCAGATCCTCGGGACGCACACCAACAAGAACATTCTCCCCTTGTGCTCTAGCCAGAACATCGCGTTCAATTGGAATAACTGTGCCACCAAATTCTGCACCACCTTCAACCTTGCGTGCCGTGATCATGTTCATACTCGGCGAACCAATAAAGGTTGCAACGAAAGCATTTGCTGGCGAATCATAAAGTGCACGAGGTGTGTCAACCTGTTGCAAAATACCGTCCTTGAGCACGGCAACGCGATCACCCATGGTCATGGCTTCCACTTGGTCGTGCGTGACGTAAACAGTTGTTGTTCCTAGGCGGCGTTGTAACGCTGCGATTTGGGTCCGGGTTTGCACACGAAGTTTCGCATCGAGGTTTGACAGGGGTTCATCCATAAGAAAAACTTGTGGTTCGCGAACAATTGCGCGACCCATTGCTACACGCTGGCGCTGTCCACCGGATAGTGCTTTTGGTTTTCTGTCGAGGTACTCGGTGAGATCAAGCAGAGCTGCTGCCTCCTTGACTCGGCGCTCAATGTCGTCCTTGGACACCTTTTGAATTTTCAGAGCGAATGCCATGTTCTCCGCCACCGACATGTGTGGATATAGCGCGTAGTTCTGGAACACCATCGCAATATCGCGATCCTTCGCAGCGAGATTGGTGACATCGCGATCGCCGATATACAGGGTGCCATCGGAAATTGGTTCAAGACCCGCGAGCATGCGCAGACTTGTTGACTTGCCACAGCCCGAAGGGCCCACGAGGACGAGAAACTCGCCCTTTTCAATCGTGAGGTTCAGGTGGCTCACGGCGGGCTTATCGCCGCCGGGGTAGAGCAGGGATACATCATCAAAACGCACTGATTCAGTCATTGTCGTGCCTCTCACCGGCAGGAACGTGCCGGACGATCCGAGTAGGAGGTTGCTCCGAGCAATGGATTCACTCGAATTTTCTATGAATTTGTGGGATAACTCTAACCGCGTGGCACCAATTCTCCAAGGGAATGCACAATCTACTCGTGATATCAAATTGTTAATCGTTACATGGCTCTGTTACATAGATTTGACTTGCATTTGTGGGGGCTTCTGAGGGACGATGGAAGCGTTTACTTTCGCGGGGGATTCATCCCAAGTGGACCCACCAGGATTATGTGATCGTGAACCGAAAACCCGAGTTGGGGACCTCCCTCGACTTCGTGCTCAACAAGGAGAATCCATGACCGCATTGAAGCGGCGCCGTGGAGCAGCAGTTCTCGCCGGCGGTGTAGCAGCAGTGATGTTGCTCGCAGCCTGCTCGAGCGATAGCTCTACAGAAGACAGCGCGACCGAAGACACAGCAAGCGCCAGTGAAGAAGAAACAATGACCGACGAAGGCACGGACGTTGCAGCTGGTTGCGAAGCATACGCACCATACATGGGCAACGAAGGTGCATCAGTCAGCATCTTTACCTCAATCCTGCCTCCGGAGCAGGGTCTATTCGAACAATCGTGGAGCGAGTTCGAGTCCTGCACGGGCATCGACATCGTCTACGAAGGAAGCGATCAGTTCGAAGCACAGCTTCCAACCCGTATCGCTGGCGGAAACGCACCAGACATCGCATTCATCCCACAGCCAGGTTTGCTTGCCAAGCTTGTTGCTGATGGTGGACCAGTTCCTGCATCAGAAGGCACCGTTGCCAACGTTGATCAGTACTGGAACGCAGCATGGAAGAGCTATGGCACTGTCGATGGCACTTTCTACGCAGCCCCACTTGGTTCCAACATGAAGTCCTTCGTGTGGTACTCACCAAAGACATTCGCAGCCAATGGCTACACCGTCCCAACAACTTGGGATGAACTGTGGGCACTCTCCGACCAGATGGTCGCCGATGGCGTTAAGCCATGGTGTGGTGGCATCGAGTCCGGTGGCGCAACAGGTTGGGCAGCAACAGACTGGCTCGAGCAGATCATGCTTCGCATGTACGGTGGCGAGGTCTACGACAAGTGGGTCAACCACGAAATCCTGTTCGATTCACCTGAGGTCACCGCAGCTATGGACGTCCTCGCAGGTTGGATGAAGAACCCTGACTACGTCAACGGTGGCTTCGGCAACGTCCAGACAATCGCGACAACAGCATTCCAGGATGCTGGTGGCCCGATTCTCGCTGGCGAGTGCGGCATGCTTCAGCAGGCTAGCTTCTACGCAAACTTCTGGGGCAACTTCCAAGAAGGAGCAACAGTTGGTGTCGATGGCGATGCATACGCCTTCTACCTCCCCGCAATGGATGACGCAGTTGCTCCGCAGCCCGTCGTCGGTGGTGGCGAGTTCGTAGCAGCGTTCGCTGATCGTCCAGAGGTTGCTGCAGTGCAGACCTACCTCGCATCACCTGAGTTCGCAACCAGCAAGGCATCCCTCGGTACCTGGGTCTCCGCAAACAGCGGTGTCCCATTGGATACCTATGCAGAAGGCTCAATTGATCAGCTCTCGGCTCAGTACTTGACCGACCTGACCGGAACCTTCCGTTTCGATGCATCTGACCTGATGCCAGCAGCAGTTGGTGCAGGTGCAGAGTGGACCGAAATGACTGCATGGTTCGCCGAGGACAAGCCAACGGCTGAAGTACTCAAGGCAATTGATGCTGCTTGGCCTGCTTCCTAATTAGGGCGGATCAACTAACTCAATAAAAAGTTAAACAATTGAAACTGCCGGAGTGACTTAGCAATTTGCTAATAAGCGCTCCGGCAGTTTCAATTTCTGAAACAATTCGCAGGTTGTTGTGAATACAAAGAAGGGATTGTCGTGGAAGAAGTCCTCAACGGATTACCCAAGCTTGGTAGCGCCGCAACCGCTATCGGTTTGTTCCTGGCCGTCCTGTTAATTTTGTTCTTCATCGGTGCTCGCTTCCGCGGACGACTGCAAGGCCCCGTTGCGATTCTAGTTTTCCTTGGACCGGCACTCATCTTGGTGACCATGGGTTTAATCGTCCCCGCATTCAGAACTATTTATGGCAGCACACTTGATGCGAACCAAGAAGAGTTCGTTGGTTTAGACAACTATGCGTGGATTTTTGACACGCAACAAGGTGTTCTTGTAAACACGATTCTCTGGATAGTGATTGCCCCTATTGCATCTACCGCACTCGGGCTCACCCTTGCGTTACTCCTTGACCGCATGCGCAGAGAGTCCGTTGCCAAAAGTTTGATCTTCATGCCCATGGCAATCTCATTCGTGGGTGCCAGCATTATCTGGGGGCTCATGTACGAGTACCGGGATCCCGCCAAAGAACAGGTTGGTTTGCTCAGCCAGGTTGTTATGTGGTTGGGAGTCGACGATCCCCCCAACTGGATTTTGTGGCAACCTTTTAACAACTACTTACTCATGGTCATCATGGTCTGGATCCAGGTTGGTTTTGCCATGGTCGTTCTTTCTGCTGCAATCAAGAACATTCCCGCTGACGTTGTTGAGGCTGCCGAACTTGACGGCGCGGTGGGATGGAAACTTTTCAGCCGCGTCACAATCCCCATGATTCGAGCGACTTTGATCGTTGTTCTCACCACAATCATGATCGCGGTTCTCAAGATCTTTGACATTGTTCGAACCATGACCAACGGAAACTTTGGCACGCAGGTGGTCGCTAACGAGATGTACGCCCAATCATTTGTCCAGTTCAATCAAGGTCATGGAAATGCCTTAGCGGTTGTCCTGTTCATCGGGGTGGTGCCGTTGATCATCTACAACGTGGTTCAACTGCGAAAGGAGCGTGCAATCCGATGAGCGTTGAAGCCCCGGAGTTTGTCATCCTTCCAGAACCCGAAGAAGGCAAAGGCAGCGTCACTGAAGCTGCCCGTCGCAAGTTGAGTAGCCCGTGGGCTGTTCTCGTTGTAGTGATCATCACAGTGCTGTGGACCATTCCAACGGTTGGTTTGCTCATCACGTCATTCCGCCCGGCGGCAGATGCGCAGAACACAGGATGGTGGACCTTCTTCCGTAACCCTGCGGTCACGTTTTCCAACTACGCAGAAGTAATCACTGGCGGGAGCAACGCGGCCATTGGTATTACGCCGTATTTCTTCAACTCGTTTGCCATTGCAATCCCGGCGGCAATTTTTCCACTGGTTCTTGCCAGCATGGCCGCCTACGCCATCGCCTGGGTGCCGTTTAAGGGATCAACACTTATTTTCTTCGGCATCTTTGCTCTGCAGGTCGTTCCTTTGCAGATGGCCCTCTTGCCGTTACTGCAGATGTTCAACCTTGGGTGGAGCATCGGAGACATTCCCATCTTCCCCGATCTGAACAAGCCAGGATCCAATCAGTCGCTGTTGGCTGGCACGTATATCCCACTCTGGATTGCGCACACCATGTTTGCTTTACCACTGGCCATATTCTTGCTACATAACTTCATGGCACAACTTCCTCGTGATCTCATGGAAGCTGCACGTGTTGATGGTGCAGGACATTTCCTGATCTTCCGCAAAATCGTTCTTCCGCTTTCCGTGCCGGCTATCGCGTCTTTTGCGATCTTCCAATTCCTGTGGGTGTGGAACGACCTTCTTGTGGCCATCACCTTCGCGGGTGGTACTCCCAACGTCGCACCTGTGACGAGTTATTTGGCCAACCTCAAAGGCACCTATGGTGCGCAATTGCACCTGACAACTGCGGGTGCATTTATCGCCATCATTGTTCCGTTGATTGTCTTCTTCTCTCTGCAAAGATTCTTTGTCCGAGGGCTTCTTGCCGGTTCTGTCAAGGGCTAATTTCAATGGGTAACGTTGCGCCATGACATCCCATGCGCGCAGTTTTGACGGACTAGACATTCCAGCCGATTTTGAGCTCGGTGTCGCAACATCGTCGTGGCAAATAGAGGGCGATGTTGCCGGTCGTGGTTCGTGTAACTGGGATGAATTCAGTGCGATTCCAGGCAAAATTATCGATGGCGCTACAGGAGAGCCGGCCTGTGATCATGTCCATCGACTGGAAGAAGACCTTGACCTCTTGGCATGGCTCGGTGTTGACACCTATCGGTTCTCCATCAGTTGGGCTCGGGTTATTCCCGGTGGAGTAGGTGAGCTGTCCCAATCCGGGCTTGACTTTTACGACAGGCTTGTTAACGGGCTGATCAAGCGGGGAATCAAACCAGTTCCAACGTTGTTTCACTGGGACACTCCGTCCGAGTTAGAGCACAAAGGTGGTTGGTCCAACAGGCAAACGGCATATGACTTTGCGCAATATGCTCGCGCGATGGCGAATCACTTTGGTGATCGCATTGATCAGTGGGCAACACTCAATGAGCCATGGTGTTCAGCATTCCTTGGCTACTGCGCTGGCTATTTCGCACCGGGTCGAACTGAGGAGGGCGTGTCGCTTGAAGCGGCTTACAACCTAATCCTTGGCCACGGCCTCGCTGTGAATGCAATGCGTGAAGTGGGGGCGACAAACATCGGGATTGTTCTCAACATCATTCCGTGCGTTGCAGACACTTCAGACATGGAAGCGCAAACTCGCCATATCGATGGAATGCAAAACAGAATTTTTCTCGACCTGTTAGCTGGCAATGGTGTTGGTGCCGAAATTCGCCAGTCCTGCTCATCGATAACAAATTGGGCATTCGTTCGCGATGAAGACAATGCTGTTCTCAGCACGCCGCTCGATTGGGTGGGGGAGAATTACTACACAATTAATCGCATTGCAGCCGCAGGTGCAAGTGACATTGTTGCCATTGGTCAGGACACCAGCATGTTTCCAGCCTGCCCTCCGGTGAGCTTCAAGCCTCGCGGTGAGTTGACCGACATGGGCTGGGAAATAGTGCCCGAGGGCCTGCTCATGGCGCTGCAGCAAATTGCGCAAGCTCTACCAGGTGTGCCCATCTGGGTCTGTGAAAACGGCATGGCAGCTCCAGATGACCTTGACGACCAGGGTCGAATCGCCTACCTCAGGTCGCATATTGCTCAAGCAGTTGCCGCCCGCGATCATGGCATCGATATTCGGGGGTACTTTGCATGGAGCCTGATGGACAACCTGGAATGGGCATCTGGTTGGACCAAAAAGTTTGGAATGGTCAGGGTCAACCCTGAAACGGGTGAGCGCACCCCCAAAGCCAGTGCGCATTGGTACAAAGAACTCTTGGCCTAGCGGGGCGTAGAGCCTGAGGGGTCCTTTGTAGGGTTAGCAGGCGCAGCGCACTGGTTTACATGGTCCCCGTAGTCCAACCGGTAGAGACACCCGGCTTAAACCCGGCACAGTATGGGTTCGAATCCCATCGGGGACACCATGACAACAATATTAAAATTTACGTTATCAGTTTTTTCTTGATAAATTGAAGCCATGAACACCATTGGTAAGTTTGGCCACAAAACAATCTCGGTTGTCGCAGCAATTGCATGTATTGCAATTTTCGGTGTCTCTGGATGTTCTTCTGATTCAGCAGATACTCAAGTCCCAGAGGCCTCGGGAGATGCCATGGTGGCAGTAGATGATCCGAATGAGGAATTTCGCATGAGCCTGATCGGTGAAGGACTTACCGTTGAGCAAGCAGGAGAAGAGTCAGAGCGGGCTGGTTACTCTTGGCGCGTTGGCGAGATCGATGGCGAGCCTCAAGCGGTCACAATGGATTACCGGGAAGACAGGTTGACTTTTACCGTTGAGGGCGGAATCGTTACGGACGCGGTCTGGGGCTAGCGCCCTTGGCATGTATTGCACTTTCGGGTTATCATCGTCGTATGCAGTCATCAAACCCCATTCTCAAGCGATATGAAAAGCCAACAAAGTCTGGAGCAGGCTTTGCCTACGATGAAGGTAAGTCCGCGTACTCTTCTGCGACGGGATCCGGTGCCGCCACTTCCCTCGTGACATCACCGGCTGCAGGTGGTCCTACGGACACCGAATTTGCCACCGTCACGGCAGGCGGAGGGGCACGTCTGACCTTCAATGATGTGATTGTCAAGAGTGCGGTTCTCTTTGCCATCACGGTGGCCATGGCATTCATTGGTTGGGCTCTCGTGCCATCCATGCCCATGGTGCTGTGGATCGGCCTGATTGGTGCACTGGTCTTTGGACTGACAAATGCGTTCAAGAAAGTAGTTTCGCCCGCGCTGGTCATGCTTTATGCGGCATTTGCTGGCCTGATGCTTGGGTCAGTGAGTTGGGCATACAACCAACTTGCACTCGCACAAGATTATGAAGGCCTAGTGGGTCAAGCAGTCATTGGCACATTGACCGCTTTTGGTGTCATGTTGTTCCTCTACGGAACGGGAATCGTCAAGGTCAACGGCAAGTTCATGCGGATCTTTTTTGCTGCCATGATCAGCTACGCAATCATCGCTGTTGCATCCCTTATTGGCGCACTGTTTGGTGTTGGTGGCGGCTGGGGCTTCTATGGTGTGGGCACTTGGGGTCTTCTCCTGTGTGCTGCAGGGGTTCTTCTTGCATCCTTCGCCTTGATGCTGGACTTCGAGGCAATCAAGCAAGGGCTTGCCATGGGTCTACCTGAGCGTGAGTCTTGGAGGCTGTCATTTGGTCTCTTGGTCACGCTCGTCTGGCTTTACCTTGAGATTCTGCGCTTCCTTGCGATCTTTGCCGGGCGCGACTGATCTTTCAAGGAAGTGCTCTGCGTAGTTGCGTGAGCAGTTCAAAGGCTTGTTCATCGGCGGGACTCGGTGGCGTGGACAGGTAGTCGCGAGTGACCACGATGAGTTGTGCTGCAACGGCGCTATTTCCCACCTCGGGAAGTTGAGTTTCAACGGGCGGTTTTTCAGTGCCTACACTTTGTGACATCGAAAATATTTCGTTTGCACATGTATGGACTAAATTCTTGGTGGCCTCGAGACGGACGCCGTTTAGGCCCGTTAAGCGTGTGGTGATTCGGTCTAACTCGCGTGCAATGTCATCCCTGAAGTTCTCCACCCATGAAGCATATTCACCCGTTTTCCTGAGGGGACCTAGTGGGAAAATTTCGCAATAGCCGAGACGCATTATTAGTGGGTGGGTTCTTGGCCGCAAGATGCGCGAATAGGGAGCACCTTTAGAGTAAGCACGTGCAGATTCATGATTCAGTCATTGACCTAATTGGCAACACGCCGCTCGTCCGCCTCAACAAAGTCACTCAGGGAATTGTCCCCGAAGGTGTGATTGTTGCGGCCAAGGTTGAGTACGTGAACCCCGGCGGTTCCGTAAAGGATCGAATCGCTGAGCGCATGATCGATGCAGCTGAGAAGGATGGGTCACTGCAGCCAGGCGGCACGATAGTTGAGCCAACAAGCGGTAACACCGGTGTTGGACTAGCCATGGTGGCTCAGCAGCGCGGATATAAGTGCATTTTTGTGTGCCCAGACAAAGTCTCTGAAGATAAGCGCAATGTTCTTCGCGCCTATGGCGCCGAAGTGGTTGTGTGTCCCACTGCGGTTGACCCTGAAGATCCACGCTCTTACTACAGCGTCAGTGATCGACTGTCCAATGAACCTGGTGCATGGAAGCCGGACCAGTATTCCAACCCAAATAATCCCCGGTCACATTACGAAACAACGGGACCAGAAATCTGGGAACAAACCGATGGAAAGATCACGCACTTTGTTGCAGGTGTTGGCACAGGTGGAACCATTTCCGGCACAGGCCGTTACTTGAAAGAGGCGAGTAACGGTGCTGTGAAGGTAATTGGCGCTGATCCTGAAGGATCGGTGTATTCCGGCGGCACCGGTCGCCCCTATCTCGTCGAGGGCGTGGGCGAAGACTTCTGGCCAAGTGCCTATGACGCAGAAATTGCCGATGAAATCATCGCAGTGTCAGATAAGGACTCATTCGACATGACTCGTCGCATGGCTCGTGAAGAGGGCCTACTTGTCGGTGGATCATGTGGCATGGCCGTCGTCGCCGCGCTTCGCGTTGCGGCCAAGGCGGAGCCAGGCTCAATCGTTATTGTGTTGCTGCCCGATTCAGGGCGTGGCTACCTCTCCAAGGTGTTCAACGACGAATGGCTGTCCACCTATGGATTCTTGCAGGCCGACACAGACCGCACTATCGGAGACGTTCTTCGGTCAAAATCTGTGAGCGGTGGCATCCCTGACCTGATTCACACGCATCCGACGGAGTCAGTCGCCGACGCCGTAGCAATTTTGCGTGAATATGGCGTCTCGCAGATCCCCGTTGTTCGCGCGGAGCCGCCCGTAATGACGGCAGAAGTTTCCGGTGCTGTTATTGAGCGCGATGTCCTTGACGCATTATTCACAGGCAAAGCGCACCTTGCGGATTCAGTTGAGTCTGTGATGTCTGCACCACTTCCCATGGTTGGGGCGGGAGAGTCGGTGTCCACGGCAATGGACGCGTTACAAACATCTGATGCGCTCATGGTTGTCGACGACGGAAAGCCCACCGGAGTGATTACCCGACAGGATGTATTGGCGTACCTGTCCGAGTAGGTGCTCCGATATTAGTTAGATCGCTGGCAGGGCAATGCCGGTTTTTGCGTGGCACCGGTACCCATTGGGGTTCTTGTAAAGGTATTGCTGGTGTGATTCCTGCGCGAGGTAGTAGGTAAATTCACTCGCCGGTGCAATTTCAGTCGTAATGCTTCCATAACCTCGCTCAGCAAGAACAACGCCATAACTGGCGGCGGTTGCAAGAGCTAGTTCCTCTTGCTCTGGTGTCGTCCAGAAAATCGCGGAACGATACTGAGAACCAATGTCATTTCCCTGGCGCATACCTTGGGTGGGATCATGGTTTTCCCAAAAGATTCGCAAGATTTCTAATGTTGAAATTATCGATGGATCATAAACAACTAACGTGGTCTCGGTATGGCCGGTGAGGCCGGTGCAGGTTTCCTCATACGTCGGGTGCGGGGTTATTCCTCCCATGAAACCAACGCTCGTGCCCACGACGCCAGGGGTTTGCCAATAGATCTCTTCAACACCCCAATAGCACCCTGCTCCGAGGTAGATGCTCAAGCAGCCACCTGGCCACGGCCCCTCCAAAGCAGATCCAAAAATAGCGTGCAATTCACCTGCGGGAAGCGGACGAGAGTCGCGGCCGGGGAGTGCGTTTTCTCGCGTGGGCATTTTCGGTTTTCCAAACATGACATGAGCCTAAACCGGATTGAGCGGATCGGCATAGGCTGTCACCATGGAAGCAGTGAACATTGACGGATTCAACACGCGAGCAATTCATGCAGGCCAGGAGCCAGACCCACTAACGGGTGCAGTGGTTCCCCCGATCTACCAAGTCTCAACGTACGCTCAGGACGGCGTCGGTGGCTTGCGTGGAGGATATGAATACTCGCGAAGCGCGAATCCGACGAGAACGGCATTGCAGGAGTGCATGGCTGCCCTGGAGGCACCCGGAATCGACACTGCACGTGCCATGGCATTTGCCTCTGGCCTAGCCGCCGAAGACACACTTATTCGCACGGTGCTCAAGCCCGGAGATCATGCTGTTCTTCCCAACGATGCCTATGGTGGCACCTATCGACTGTTCAAGAAGGTTGCCGAGCCTTGGGGGATCCAGACCACACCTGCCGATATCACGAACCCTGAAGCAATCGCTGCCGCTATTGCACCCAACACAAAATTAGTGTGGATTGAGACTCCAACAAATCCATTGCTCAACGTTGGTGACATTGCGGCCATAGCCGAGGTTGCCCACGCAAAGGGCGCATTGTTAGTTGTTGATAACACCTTTGCATCTCCATACCTGCAACAGCCGCTCTTGCTCGGAGCAGACGTAGTCATTCACAGCACCACCAAATACCTCGGTGGTCACAGCGATGTCGTTGGTGGAGCCCTCGTGGTGAAAGATGCCGAGCTTGCAGAGCAACTGGCGTATCACCAGAATGCAATGGGTGCGATTGCCGGCCCATTTGACTCGTGGTTGGTACTTCGTGGAATAAAGACATTGGGCGTTCGCATGGACCGTCACAACTCCAATGCACATGATGTCGTGAACTTCCTCACTGCGCATGACGGTGTAAGCGCGGTGTTGTGGCCAGGCCTTGAGAGTCACCCCAACCATGATGTTGCCAAGAAGCAGATGAGCGGCTTTGGGGGCATGGTCTCCTTCCGTGTCAAGAAGGGTGAGCAAGCAGCTCTTGATATCTGCGCCAACACCACAGTCTTCACTCTCGGTGAGTCCTTGGGCGGAGTTGAATCCCTCATTGAGCATCCGGGCCGCATGACTCACGCGTCGGTTGCGGGAAGTCCCCTTGAGGTTCCAAGTGATCTAGTTCGACTCAGCGTTGGAATTGAAAACTCTGAGGACATCATCGCTGACTTGGAAAAAGCGATGACCCAGGCACTCGGCTAGGCAAATACTGGCTGAATTGGTCACTGAGGACTCGGATCTCGCGACATCATGCAGGGGATTCACCGGGCCCCTAGCAACATTGGTGGGGGGAGCTAATTAATTGCTGACGATTGTGGGAGTTGAATTGAATCGGCCACCCGACATGTGTCGCCCGAACAGGTGCTCAGTTGCATGAGTTGGGCAGACAAACTCGCCACGAGGAGTGGGTCCGCACTCTTGATCAGGTTGACCATTTCAAATGGGTCATTTTCACGGTTATAGAGAGTTCGAGTGCCGTCGGCGTATTCAACGTAGAGCCACTTCGGTGTTCGAAGGGCGAAAAATTGCGGCGGGGCATTCTTTTGATAGTCGGGATCATCCGGTGTTGAAATTCCGAGGCTCTCTGAGAGGGCTGCATCGCGCCAATTAGAGGGAGTCTCACCGGCAGGCAGGAAGCCCATGATGGAGCGCCCATCCACCCAGTTGGGCGCGGACGTACCAAGAACTTCAGAAAATGTTGGAGCCAGATCGATGGTGCTTGTCATCTCATTGACTGTGGAGCCCGCGGGAACTCCGGGGCCAATAACGATCATTGGCACCACGGTGTCACTGGCGTAAGGAGTCCGCTTTCCTTTGAACATTCGACGTTCGCCCATGTGGTACCCGTTGTCCGCTGTCACAACAACAAGAGTGTTCTTGTCCTTGCCTGTTGCCTTCAGCATCGCCATTAACGCTTGGACCGAGTCCGCCACGGACTCAGCGGATTTGGCCCGCTTTCGCCATTGCTTGTCAACGTTCGCGAGCTGTGTGGCATTGAGCAGGCGATTACCGCTCATCCAGGCAGGCTCGTCAATGCCGTATGTGTTGTAAAGCGGCGTTCGTGGAGCGATGGTGCCACCTTGTTTGTTGAAGTTTCGCCGGGCAACAGGAGCTGGCCTGTGGGGGCTGTAGGTGGATAACTCGAGAAAGAACGGTTCTTGTGCGGTCCTAATGAAATTTGCAGCCTTATTGGTGATTACATCGTTAAGAAAATCTTGAGGCTCTTTGCCATAGGGCTTTAACTTCCCATTCTCATTAAGAACGTAGTTGTAACCGGTGTATGAATCACCGCGCGAGATCGGTACTGCCCATTCGTCCCAACCTGGTGGGACGTAGGTTGCCTGACTCGGCTTTTCTGGATAGTCATTCAAGTATTTCCCGTACAACGCGGTTGTCACGCCAGCATTGGACAACCACACGGGAAGACAGTCTTTTTCCTCGCCGCGTTTGCGGAAAGTGGGCCAACCGCCGCCGGTTTCGGAGATATTTGAAATTACTTTGTGGTTATGAATGTATTGACCGCGAAGAATCGAAACTCGGGATGGGCAACACAGTGAATCAGTCACGGTGTGGTTGGTAAAAGTCATGCCTTGATCGCGGAGGGCAACCATGCGAGGGAGTTGATTGAACAGGTTCCAATCAAGGTCATCGGCCAAGATGAAGACAACATTCTGCACGTCAGAAAGTGATGGGCCGGTGTTGACGCCATCCGCGGCTACTTCGGTGAGAGGGTTTTCCAGTGAACTAGATGATTCTGACGGGTCATCGATGGAATCTGCTTGTGCGGGAGTGGAACGCGTCGAGCCCACGAAAAAGATCGTTCCGGTCACCACGAGTGTGAGGGTTGTTCCAATTGCTACAACAGTGTTGAGCCACCTGCGTGGAGTGCGCGGGACAGGCGCAATCTCAGGCACGGAATTTGACGAATCACTCACGCATTGGCTCTTTCTGGTTCGCTATTGTGAAAATGCTCTGTCAGAGCGCGGGAAGGGTAACCACGACAGCGTACGTCATCAGATTCAGGCGTGGGACAACCCCATGCCTCAGGTCAAGCATCATCTTGAGTTTTTGAGACCCCATGTTTAACCAAAGTCTCAGGCATGCGAAGCACGAGGAGGATCGGAATGAGCGCCAAAGCCGCACCCACGGCAAATGCCCAGTTGAAGTCGAAGAGGTCCACTAATAGCCCGGCAATGAGTGGTCCGATGATGGCCCCAACATCGCTCATCATTTGGAAGGTGGCCACGACAATGCCGCCCTTCTTGCCACCCATCACGTCGCCGACCACCGCAGACGGTGCCGACCCCAGGAAGGCGGCACCAAAACCCTGCATGGCCATCGACAACAGGAACAGGACGGTGCCGGCGACTGCAGCGGTGCCGAGGCCATTCACGGCGATATCCGACAGCGTCAAAATGATCATTCCGATGGCCGTTGCCGTGCTCCCAAAGAGCAGAGCTTTGCGGCGTCCCTGGGTGTCAGCCATGCGACCAGCAGGAAGCAACACAAGAGCTTGAACGGCCGCAGCTGCAAGAAAACCGAAGCCAGAAAGTGATGCCCCACGTTGCAGAGCTTCAACGACAAAGAGCGGAACCACTGAGCTTCTCAATCCAAAGGAAACAAAGCCTGCAATCAAGTTCGTGCCGAGTGCAGCCTGATAGGCCTTACTGCTCAGTGCAGTGCGCAATTCCTGCAGTTTGCCCGCTTGGCCTTGTGAAACTCGTTCTTCGCGCTCGTGCAACTGAGCACGACTCAGAAAAACGAGTGTGACGAGCGCTGCGATAAACAGTGATCCGGCATAAACAAAGAATGGAGCGCGGATGGAAATCGCAACAACGATCCCACCAACTGCCGGACCCGCGACTCCACCCAAGAGAAAGCCGCCTTGAAATGCGCTGGCCGCGCGACCTCGCTGGTTGGAATCAACCACACGCAGCAGAAGTGCCATTGCTGAGACGGTAAACATGGAAGACCCGATACCGCCAATACCTCTAAATGCAATCAGTTGCAGGTAGGTCTGTGAAAACCCTGCGATGGCACTTGACGTTGCAACAATGAGCAGACCACTGGTGAGCACGATTCGTTCACCCATCCGGTCAACCAAACCACCGGCAATCGGAGCGAAGATGAAACGCATAAGTGCAAATGAGGAAATGACGGCGCTGGCCTGAAGCGCATTGACATCAAATGTTTTGGCAAAAATAGGCAGAGCAGGGGCCAGGATTCCAAAACCAATTGCAACGAAGAATGCAATGGCTGAGAGGACCGCTACCTCTTTGGGTAGGCCGTGCAGCAGTGGCGTTCGGCGCATTGCCCCGCCCAGACGCCGGGTACGAGAACGCTGAGCGGATGCGCCTTGTTCCGCTGGCCCCTGATTTGACACGCATCGCCCCATGTTTATAGGAGGAAGAGTTTCCTCACACCAAAGTTGGACTCTACTGATCTCTCTATCCACAGGTGAGGACCGCCTCTGTCGGGAAAAGCGGTGTGAGCGGCAAGATAGTGGCATGGCATCAACCCAGGAGGAGAAGCCCGGCAGCGGTGCACTCGTGGACCGGTGGCGCTCACAGGTGTATAGCGCTGAGGACCAATTCTCACAACTCCTCAATAGGGGTGGAGTCGTGGACTTCTTTGGAAGTTCACTGGATGTGCCCCTTCAACGTCGATTTGGTGAGATTGCAAGTGTGCGTGAGTACGTCACGTCGGTGCATGAGCAAGTGCTGGCCCATTTCCCGGATATCGCATGTCCCAATGTTCGGGCGCGAAATGGAACTACTCAGGCGCATTATGAATTTTCCACTGCGACTATTGCCGTCCCGGTCAATGATCAATGGGCACTGCGGGAAAGCGTGATTTTGCATGAATGGGCGCACCACCTGACTGCTTTCACGTGCGCCAGCCCAGTCCAAGCACATGGTCCTGAATTTGTGGCCAATATGGTGGCACTCGTTGAAATAATCTTGGGGGAGTCAGCGGCATTGCTGTTACGTGCCGGGTACCAAGCTGCGCAGGTTCCCATCTCAGTGGTGGATGCCGCGAAGTGAAGTTAGAACGGATTGCTGCGCTGCTGGCAAAAGCTGAGCGGACGGACAATGCGGCAGAAGCAGATGCTTACTTGTCCAAGGCGCAAATGCTGGCAACCTTGGCCAGCATCGATCTAGCCACAGCTCGGGGACATACACAGAGCAAAGAGTCCTCGGTGCCCGTGAGCAGAACCGTGACAATCGGGGAGAAAGGCAAAAGGGCCAACACTCACTTGGTGAATCTGTTTGTCACCATCGCCCACACAAACTCGGCTCAGGTCGATGTTGCGCGCGATTCCACTTATGTCATCAGCTACGGCATGGCAGGTGATCTTGATTCAATCGAAACACTCTTCGCTTCCCTTGCTGTTCAGATGACCGGTCACGCCAATGTCTACGTGAGTGCAGGAAAGTGGCGCGGTGAAAGTTTCGACGGACGCGTTCGGGTTAACGGTCGATATCGACGCCGCACAGTCGAATTTACGGCCCAAACTGCTCGAGCTGCCTTCTACCGGGCATACATTGCAAGGATCGGTGAACGTTTACAGGAAGCTCGCGAGCATGCCATCCACGAAAATGACGAGGCATCAAAGAATTCATCGAAAATATCTGGAGCCCTGGTGCTCGCAGATCGCGAAAAAACCATTGCCGCATTTCATCGATCGACTTCTCAGGCGCGTGGAAGATGGGGTGGGTATAGCGGGGTGGCCTCCGCAAATGCAGGCTCAGCAGGGAGCGCAGGGCGTTCTGCGGCTTCCAGGGCACGACTCGCGGAGCAAGCAAGTATTGCGGGTCAGCGAGGTCAATTGCCGCGCGCCTGACATGATTCTGTGGTGGACCAGAAAGTAACGCTCGCAGACATTAAGCAGGCCAGAGAAGTTATTAAGCCTGTGGTCAATTCGTTCCCAGTTGCTAATGCTCGTTGGTTGACCGAACTCGTTGGAGGGCCCGTTTATCTGGTTCCAGAAAATCTCCAACGCGCGGGCTCGTTCAAGATTCGTGGTGCATATAACAGGCTCTCACGATTATCACCAGAAGAAAAGGTGCGCGGAGTGGTGGCGGCGAGTGCCGGCAACCATGCCCAGGGCGTTGCGCTGGCCGCACAGGTGCTTGGCATTAACGCCACAATTTTCATGCCGCTTGGCGCGACAATTCCTAAAGTCAAAGCAACTCAGGGCTATGGTGCCCACGTTGAATTTGCTGGCCACTCAATCGATGAAGCACTTGTCTCTGCACAGGAATTCGCTGATCGCACTGGTGCGATTCTGATTCATCCGTTCAACCACCAAGACATCGTTGCCGGTCAAGGAACGCTAGGCCTTGAGATCCTAGAAAAAATCCCCGATGTTCAGACCGTTGTTGTCTGCACCGGCGGCGGCGGTTTGCTCGCAGGCGTTGCGTTGGCCATCAAGTCGATCCGCCCCGATGTCACAGTGGTCGGTGTGCAAGCAGAAGGTGCGGCGGCGTATCCGCCATCACTTGAAGCGGGGGAACCTATTGCCCTCACTTCCATGACGACCATGGCTGACGGGATCGCCGTTGGACGACCGGGTGATATCCCATTTGCAATCATTCAAGAGTATGTGGATCAAATCATGACAGTGAGTGAAGAACAATTGTCTTACGCGGCGCTATCCGTACTGGAGCGCGCGAAGCTAATTGTTGAGCCCGCGGGTGCCGCGGCAACGGCGGCTGTCATGGCGCATCCCGAGCAATTCACTCCTCCTGTTGCAGTAGTGCTTTCAGGTGGAAACGTTGATCCACTGCTCCTGTTGCGCATCATTCGTCACGGCATGACCGCTGGAGGGCGTTACCTGACCATGAGAGTTCAAGTGCCTGATGCTCCGGGGAGTCTGGCCGCGGTTCTTGAGGCGGTTCAAAGTAAGTCGGCCAACGTTGTTGAAGTTGATCACAACAGAATTGACCCGCAACTGGGTGTGGACGAGGTTGAAATAGTCCTACAGGTGGAAACGCGCGGGCGTGAGCATGCGGATCTTGTTTTAGAGGCAGTGCGCGAAAGTGGTTTCAACGTCACTGAGTTATAGGCAACTTTGGTCGATAGAATTCGACCATGGCTCAAGATGATGCAGTTCATGCCGAAGGCTTGGTCAAGACCTTTGGCGATGTCAAAGCACTTGATGGTTTAGACCTCGTGGTTCCTAGAGGCCAAGTTGTCGGGCTTCTGGGGCCAAATGGCTCAGGCAAGACCACAACAGTGCGAATTCTTGCAACCTTGTTAAAGCCAACAGCGGGTCAAGCTTTTGTGAACGGGTATGACGTGACGAAGCAATCTGATGAAGTCCGACACAGCATCGGCCTGACGGGACAGTATGCCGCAGTCGATGAATTCCTCACCGGTCGTGAGAACTTAAAAATGTTTGGAGATCTTTATCATCTGACGCCTAAGTACGTTAAAGAGCGCTCAGAAGAATTACTCAGCTGGTTTGATCTAGTTGATGCCGCTGATCGCCCGGCCAAAACATATTCAGGTGGAATGCGCCGGCGGCTTGATTTGGCTTCAAGTTTGATTGCAAAACCCAGCATTCTTTTTCTCGATGAACCGACCACCGGACTTGACCCACGATCGCGGCTTGGCCTGTGGGGGGTCATTGAGAGTCTTGTGGCTGAAGGCACCACGGTGTTGTTGACCACCCAGTACCTCGAGGAAGCCGATAAGTTGGCCAATGACATTGTGGTGATTGATCATGGCAAGGTCATTGCTCATGGCACCGCAGAGAATCTGAAGGATCAAATTGGTGGTGACAGGCTCGAGGTGACTCTTGTCGATCCGCACAAAATGTCCGATGCGCAGGCTGCGCTGGCCCCTATTTTTGGGTCGGATTCCTTGATCAACGAATCGAACCTATCTGGGCCTGTCAGCGGAGGCTCGAAGGTACTCGTTGAAGCAGTGCGGGCACTTGACTTTGCCGGCATTGAAATCGCTGACTTAGCATTGAGGCGCCCCACCTTGGACGATGTATTTCTTTCACTCACCGGACACGGCGCAGAAGATGAAACGCCTGCGCCGACTAGCTCACGATCACGAAGGGGACGCCGATGAGTTCAACCATGGGAACCCTGCGCACATCCACGCCCGAGGCAATGTCTAGGCCGATACTGGGCTGGACACTGCATGACTCGCTAGTCATCGCACGCACCACGATCCTTGCGTCCTTCAGAATCCCTGAAGCTATGTTTTTTCAGCTCATTCAACCGGTTATCTTCGTGCTCCTTTTTGCCTACGTTTTCGGCGGCGCCATCCCCATCCCTGGAGCCGAGCCAGGCTCGGCGGCGGATGCCAGCTTGTATCGTCAGTATTTGATGCCGGGAATTTTCGGTCAGACGGTGGCTTTCGCCGCAGCGGCGAGCACTGTCGGGTTGGCCGAAGCAATGCAAAAAGGCATCATCGATAGATACCGAGCCCTGCCAATGTCGCAGTCCGCAGCACTCATTGGAAACACATTTGCCAATGCGATTCGGCAAATTATGGTTCTAACAGTTCTGAGTATTACCGGGTTCATTGTTGGTTGGCGAATCAACGATGGCATCCTCAACGCCATTTATGCTTATCTCTTATTGCTGCTTTTCGCCTATACAGTGACTTGGGTTGGCGCGTTCATTGGTCTGTCCGTGCCAAATACCGAAACGGCAAACACTGCAGGACTCGTATGGCTTTTTCCATTGACATTCCTGTCCAATGCCTTTGTGCCACTGGACGGGTTGCCGACTGTACTGCGCGCTTTTGCGGCCTACAACCCAATATCCTCGCTGGTGTTGTCGACGCGCGAGTTATTTGGAAATCCCACGGGATACCCACCTGGTGTTGAGCCCGAGTACTGGTCACTACAAAACCCAGTTCTTTATACGGTCATTTCCTGCGCGGTCGTGATCGGCATATTTGCGCCACTGGCAATCAGGAAATACCGGAGTGCTAGTAGGCGCTAGTTCTTCCTATTAGGCGTAATCCTCGACGTTAAGAATCTCAACCTGCATTTGTTTCCCATTGGCAAGTTCATAACTTGTGGAGTCTCCAACGCGTTTGCCAAGGACTGCAGCACCAAGCGGTGAAGTGGGTGAGTACACATCAATGGATGCGTGCGCCGCTTCTTCGCGGGAGCCAAGGAGAAAGGTCTCTTCCTCATCAAAGTTGACAAGACGAACTGTTATTACCTTGCCGTGCGAGACTTCATCGGGCGCAGCATCTGGGACACCAATTTGTGCATTCTCGAGTAGTTGCTTGAGTTGTCGCACACGCGCCTCATTTTTGCCTTGTTCTTCCCGTGCCGCGTGGTACCCACCATTTTCTTTGAGGTCGCCTTCTTCGCGGGCAGCCTCGATGCGTTTGGTGATTTCAACGCGCTTGGATCCTTGGCGCTCTTCGAGCTCAGCGCTTAAACGGTCATGAGCTTCTTGAGTCAGCCAGGTAACTTCAGTCATGGTGAAACCCTAGTACGGAATCTAAATTACTGAAACTTCATTCTGACCACGGCTGAATAGGCGGTGCAACGCCCGCCGGAAATTGTGGACCAGGGACTCGGGTGGGATCTCCCCGTGAAACGCACGTTAAAACCTCAGCAGTGTAGGCGGGAGCCAATGTGCGTAGTTGATATGTCAACTGGTTGTAGTCCGAACCGCTAGGAACATCCACTTCGGCGTATCCCACATCAATTCGGTTCTTGTCCTGGGCCCGCAATACGCAGGTGACCGCTAGATCTGCAGGTTTACGCACCTCAAAATTGATATCTACTTTTTCAGGCGAGCTTGCGTCCCATGCCAACAGGCGAAACTGAATATTCTTTTGAGCAAGTGAAAATGTGACGAACATGATGGCGATAATGAAAATGGAGATGGCGCCACCGACAAGGATGTTCCGCATTATGGGGCGCCGATTCATGCCGTATCTCTCCTGCATGGCTGGAGAGAGTTGATCCTTTCGAAAGGGACTCGCCATAGAGGCAGACTAGTGAAGTGAGAGACTTGGTCCGTGCATGAGATGGAAAATGTTGATTCACTGCGGTTGATGGCGGTTCACGCTCATCCAGATGATGAGTCCAGCAAAGGTGCGGCGGTCACTGCTCGCTACGTAGCCGAAGGTGTTCAAGTCATGGTCGTGACATGCACGGGTGGTGAGCGGGGCGATGTCCTCAACCCAGCCGCGCAACAGCGAGTTGATGAACTCGGCATCCATGAAGTTCGACGCCAAGAGATGGCAGATGCTGCACAAATATTGGGTGTTCAACATGAGTGGCTTGGTTTTATGGACTCAGGTTTCACCGAGGGTGAGCCCCTGCCCGATGATGCTTTTGCACTGGTTCCACTTGAGGTGAGCGTCCCACCGCTCGTGAGGCTCATTAGAGAGTTTCGCCCACAGGTCGTTACGACTTATGACGAAAATGGGGGATACCCGCATCCCGATCACATTCAGACGCACGTCGTGACCATGGCTGCAGTGGAGCAGGCAGCAAATCCTGATTTATATCCAGACTTTGGACCCGCATTTCAGGTTCTCAAGGTCTATTACAATCAGCAGTTTCACAAAGAGAGAGTTGTTGCCCTACATCAAACTCTCATCGAGGCTGACATCGAGTCACCATATGAAGAGTGGTTAAAGAACTGGGAAGACAAGCCTGACGATGCTGATCGGATCACCACGAAGGTCCATGCTGCAGACTTTTTTCATATTCGAGATTCCGCACTTAAGGCACACGCCACTCAAATTGAGCCGGACGGTCGCTGGTTTGCCGTCTCACTTGATCTGCAGAAATCTGCTTGGCCCACTGAAGATTTTCAGAGGGCAATCAGTCACGTAGATGCTCCTGAACAAGAAGATGATCTCTTTGCGGGAATTCGCTAGGTAACGAGGCACAACAAAAAGCCCTGCTCAACAGATAAAGGATTACCATGGAAACAGAGCCAGACCTTCAAACCATCATTGATGGCGCAGGGCCGATCGCGGGCTTATTTGTATTACTTGTTGGCATCGCACTTGTCCTATTGTGGCTCAACATGAATCGTCAGATGAAGCGCATCAACCCTGAGTTGCCCAAAGGAAAGAATGAACTGCGGGTAGAGCAGGAGTTTGCGGATATCTCTGAAGACAAAGAATCTGATGAGAAGCCGGAATAGGTATCTCAATGAGTTTCTCAAGCCGGTCAGCATCGTTGTTGCCCTGCTTCTCGTAGGGGTTTGTGTCCTCTTCTTCTTTTTAGGAAAATGGCAATGGGATAGAACCCAGAATATTCTCAATGCTGAGCGCGCCGCTGCCGCCGCAGTAATCCCAGCTCCGGATGTCCTTGGCCCGGACCTTGACCCATCTGATTTTGGTCGCACTGTCGTTGCCCGTGGGTTTTATGACGAATCCCATGTGGCACGCATTGGTAATCGACTTTCGGGTGGCGGTGACAATGCGAATGCTGGACAGTGGATTGTTAATGATTTTGAGTTGGACACGGGCGAACATGTTGCGGTTTTGCGCGGATGGGTCCCTTCGGATGGAAGTTACTCAACTCCGAGCGGGGAGGTTGAACTTCGAGCCATTGTCCAGCCCAATGAAGCCTTCTATGAGGGCTCGAATCAAAGAAATGGTGTTTACGCTGTGATTGACTCCGCTGTCTTTTCGAGTGAGTGGGGTGTCGCGCTCTCCGACGGATTCCTGGTTGTCGAATCGGAATTTCCCGCGTCCCCTGATGCGCCGAAAGTTGTTCCACCCACGATTCAGACGGCCGAAGTTGCCTTTCCTCTCCAGAACTTTTTTTATGCTATCCAGTGGTGGATCTTTGCCTTGTTTGCGGTCGCCCTTTATGTTCGCTGGATCATGGTCTCAGGTAGGCAAAAAGAGATTCGCTAGATTTGCCCCATGATCCAAGTTATGGGTGAGGCTCTCATTGACATCATTGTGAGTACAGAGGGGGAAGTTGACTCAGTTGTCGGTGGCGGACCACTCAACACAGCTCGCACCATTGCTCGCTTGGGTCACGAGGTTGAATTCATTGGCGGAATCTCGCAAGATGCATTTGGTCGCCGCATTCAACGCCTGTTGGAAGCTGATGGAGTCAAACAGGCAATAGTCCGTCTCTTGCCGGAACCATCAACTTTGGCCATTGCGTCACTCGATGAAACTGGCGCTGCCACATATCGATTCATGACGGACAACACCGCCGCAAGTTCCGTGTCCGTTGACATGGCGCTGGATGCACTCAACGTCAACGCTCGAGCAATTCACATTGGCACGCTCGCATTAGTTCTCACCCCACTGACCGACGCTGTATGTGCGGTCACCAATGCCCTTGGCGCTGATCAAATCCTGATGGTTGATCCCAATGCGCGTCCGAGCGTGATGGCCGACTCTCGAATTTTTGATGAAACGGTAAAGCATGTGTTGAATCGAGCGAACATCATCAAGGTAAGCGGAGATGATCTTGCGTTCATGTCACCCAGCGTGGACTCACATCGAGCCGCTCAGGATTTGCATAACCAAACGGGCGCAATTGTGCTCTTCACGGATGGCGCCCAAGCATTGAACGTTTTTGTGGGCGGTGCCAAGGAAATTGTTGCCGTGCCACCTGTTGAGGTCGTTGATACCGTGGGTGCGGGTGATTCTTTCAGTGGCGGGTTCCTTGCCTTTTGGGCTCAGAATGATTATGTGCAGTCGGATCTTGCATCCATGGAAAAGGTACTCGCTGCAACTGAATTTGGCATCAAGGTCGCGGGGTTAACATGTCAGCGAGCGGGTGCCCAGCCTCCCTTCGCGCATGAACTCTGATCTATATAGAGTCTCTGCATGAATAAGATTCCCAGCGCACTTCTTGCCTTCCGAATTATGGCTTGGGTGACTGGTGTCGTCCTGGCAAGTGCAACCATATGGGCGCTACTCGGCTATCTCCTTTGGGGTTACGCAGATGACGGTGGCAAACCGGGTCTTTACAGTTTGCTGTGGGTTGCGCACGGCTGGCTCTATTTTGCCTACCTCATTGCTGCTGTGAATTTAGCATTCTTGCTGCGCTTTCCCATTCTGAAGACCGTCGCATTGCTTCTCGCTGGAACAATTCCTTTTGCTTCATTTTATGCCGATTTTGTCATGCATCGTTATGTGCGAAATTTGCCGCAGACTAAGGCAGACACCAGTCAATAGGTTCTTGACCGCGTGAGACCAAAATTGCATTCGTGCGGCTAAATGGTCGCGACCCAAAGAATCCCTTGCGCGCCGATAGCGGGCTTGGGTGGGAACCCCAAACTACTGGTGCTTGTCCCACACGAGGCAACAACTTTTGCGCAGGCTTTCCCCACAAGATGAAGACGGGCGGCAATATCGTGTGCTCCAGCAATGCTGAGATGACTGCTTCGGTGAACTCTTCCCAGCCGTGACCGTGATGTGATCCTGAGGCACCTGCTTGAACCGTCAGGACACGATTGAGCAGGAGCACTCCTTGAGTGGCCCACGGGCGGAGGTCTCCCGTTGTTGGAGTTGGGCAGCCCAGATCTGTGGAGAGCTCTTGAAAGATATTGGACAAACTTCGTGGAATTCGAACACTGGGCTCAACGCTGAAAGCCAGACCGTGGGCATCGCCCGGGGTGGGATATGGATCTTGTCCCACGACAACAACCTTGACCGAGCTGATCGGTTGAGAAAATGCACGCAAAACTTGATCACGCGGAGGCAAGCAGGTTCTGCCAACTTCATTTTCATAATCAATAAAGGACTCGATCGCTTCCAGTTTGTCCAGGTGGTCGGTGAGTGCGAGCTTCCATGTTGGATCGAGTTGACTGACAAAAGGGTTTGGCATTAGTCCAAACTCACCCCCGCTACTTCGATGGCTTTAACGCTTGTCCACACTCGAGACCCGACCTGAAGGTCCATGGAGCTCAGTGACGCTGGCGTTATCGTCGCCGAGAGAGTAACCGCACCCCGAATGACAAGCCGCACTCGATCGAGAGTTTGCTGAATGTCACTAACCTCACCGGCCCAGACGTTGCGGGGACTTCCCTCCGGCATGGTCAAGTGAACAGAGACCGTATCTGGCCGAATAATGGCTGCTGCCGACCCAGAAAGTTGGGAATTATCCGTGGAGATGAATTCTCCGGTTGGGGTCGCAATAACTCCGTTAGTCGCTGTACCTCTTATGAGTGTTACACCCATTAAGGTCGCTGCGTAATCGGTTCGCGGCGATTGAGCTATTTCGCTAGGAGTGCCCACTTGTGTGATCTGGCCATTTTCCAAGATTGCGATTTTGTCTGCGAGCAGCAACGCATCGAGGGGGTTGTGGGTCACGATGATCGCCGAACCCTGAAACCTTTTGAGATGTTTTCCCAGTTCGTTGCGAACATGGCCTGCGGTGACGGCATCAAGTGCGGAAAGGGGTTCGTCCAAGAGCAAGGCGTCAGGACTCGTAGCCACTGCTCGGGCGAGGGCAACTCGTTGGGCTTGGCCGCCCGATAATTCAGCGGGGCGCCTTCGGGCGAGATTCACAAGGTCAAATTGGGCGAGAATGGCATCAGTGCTCTCGCGAGCTTGGGCTTTTGAGACCCCACGACTACGGGGACCGAAAGCAACGTTCGCGGAAACCGAGAGGTGGGGGAATAGTGCATAGTTTTGGAACACAACACCAATATTGCGGTTGTTAGCTGGAATAAAGCAATGCGCCGCCGGTGAGTCAAGCACCTGTCCGCCGATTTTGATCTCGCCCGAGGTGATTGAGATTATCCCCGAAATCGACTGAAGTGCGGTACTTTTACCCGCGCCATTAGGACCAACAAGCGCTAACACCTCACCGGGAGCAACCGATAATTTGCAATCCAGTTGAAATTCATTTCGGTCAACTATGAAGTCAGCACTCAAGCCTTGGTTCGTCATGTCAGACCTGACTTTATGAATCTATCGCGCATTCCAAAAAGAGCAGCGAATGCAATTAAGAGCATGACAACACTCAACGAAATTGCCTGTTCGCGATCTATTTCGAGTGTGGAATAAACGGCAAGTGGCAGTGTTTGAGTAACACCAGGAAAGTTGCCAGCAAAAGTCAGGGTTGCCCCGAATTCTCCGAGGGCCCTGGCCCAGGTGAGCAACGCACCTGCGGCCAATGCAGGTGCGATGAGAGGTAGTTGTATCCGAATAAATATGCGCATGCGAGAAGCCCCGAGTGTGCTCGCAGCACGTTCATAATCTTTGGAAAGTGAGCGCAAGGCACTTTCAACAGTAATTATCAAGAAAGGCATCGCAACAAATGTTTGTGCAAGGACGACGCCTGTCGTGGTAAACGGCAATTGAACGCCGAACCAGTCGTAGAGATAGGAGCCAATTATGCCTCGGCGGCCGAATGCCATCAAGAGTGCGACACCGCCGACTACTGGTGGAAGCACGAGGGGAATAAGAACCAAAACCCGCACAAAGGAAAGCCCTCGCATGTGCGAACGCGCCAAAATCAGAGCGAGTGGAACACCCAGCAATATTGCGATGAGCGTTGCAGACACAGATGTGACGATGGAAAGGCGGATTGCCTCGAGTGACTTGGGTGTGCTCAGAAGCGCAGGGAAATCGGACCAAGTGACCGAACCCAAGAGCGAGAGAAGGGGAAGGCCCAAGAAAGCAATAGCTACAAAACCCAGTGCCATGAGAATTTTGGGAGACTGATCTATTGCCAGATTGCGAGGCTTCACGGTGACATGAATCCTTCAGATTGGAGGACGTCAACACCGGTAGGGCCTAAAAAAAAGTCCAAAAATTCCTGGGCAGCGCTCTGACTATTGGAGTCTTTGATCACTGCAATTTGATAGTCGGTCGTGACATTGAATTCAGGGGGGATGGGGAATGCCATGACTTCAGTCCCAGCAGCAAGCGCGTCGGTGACATAGACAATTCCCGCATCGGCTTCATCGGTTATTACTTTATTGAGAACATATGTAACGTCTGGTTCTAAGGACACGATATTTGCCGTCATACCTGCTTTACTCATGAATTTTTGTGCAGCCGCGCCGCAGGGAGCACTCTCGGTACACACCACCGTGGACACATTTTGAATTGATTTGTAGTCCTTTACCTGACCCGTATTTAGTGCGGGAGCTATCACGATCAATTGATTGCGAGCAAAAGTTTTCGGTGACTCTACAAGGTTTAAAATTTGATTCATCGAGAATGTGGACGCAGATGCGAAAATATCGACAGGAGCGCCTGCGGCGATCTGCTCCGCAAGCGCACCACTGCCGCCAAAGTTCACTTTAATTTCAACGTCCGGGTGTTCTGCTTCAAATTGTTCTGCCAGGGAGGTAATTGCTGTGTTCAGCGATGCGGCAGCGGAGATGGTCACGGACGTACTTATGGCAGGGACTGAATCATTCGTTGTTGAACACGCGGACACCATCACTGCAGAGAATGCAGACACAAGGCCCAGTGGGAGAAATGGGCGTTTATTAAACAATGTCGATCACGACATTCGTGGCCTTAACCGTGGCGGCCGCAGGAACCCCGACTTCAAGTTTTAATTCATCCGCGGCTTCTCGTGACATGAGTGAAATGACGCGATGTGGGCCCGCCTGGATTTCAACAAGTGCCATTACGCCGTCTCGCTCCACGCGGGTAACGATCCCCGGGAACCGATTTCGAGCACTTTGCTGTGGAGCGTCGGGGTCCTCGATTCGGCTTTCACTCAGTACTGCGGCTACATCGGCACCATGAACTTCTGTGCGACCGCCGTCGGGATGGCGCGCCCTTAATCGCCCTGCATCGATCCAGCGGCGTACCGTGTCTTGGCTCACTCCGAGTAGTTCGGCGGCCGTAGAAACCCGCAAGTACGTCATTTATTGACCATATTGGCTGCATTTGCGTTTGTCAATTCCGATTTATGAGGCAAATGCTGCTGGGATTGCTGCCCATAGACGAGTAGCGCATGGTGTGCCAAGACCCGTTTAACGAGTTATGGTGAACATAGGTATTCGTGAGGCGGAGGTGAGTGACATGGTGTGGGTGTGGGCAGTAGTTGCGGCAGTCGCTCTCGGACTGGAGTTAGTCACGGCAACCTTTTACCTCGGCCTAGTGGCCGTGGGTGCCGTTGCAGGAGTTATCGCAGCAGCGGTTGGTGCTCCGGTGCTCGTGCAAGGTGGTGTTGTCGCGAGTGTTTCCCTCGCTGGAATTCTGTTTGTGCGACCTGTTGCCGCTCGGCATATGCACCGCATGCCCATGCTTTCCAGAACAGGTGTGGACGCACTAAAAGGCATGGAAGCCGTCACCATGACCGAAATCAACAGTTCCGATGGTCGCATCAGATTGAACGGGGAAGTGTGGAGCTCTCGATTGGATCGAGACTTGAGCGATGAAGTAATTCCTGCGGGTGCACGCGTTTGTGTTTCTCGAATAGACGGTGCAACCGCACTGGTCTACCCACTCGACTATTAAATACTCGATCAGCAATTCAGAAGGAGAAGTTCATGGACGCCATAGGTCTCATCATCGGAGTAGTAATCGGGCTCGCAATTGTTTTCGTTCTGATCTCACGAACCGTGGTGATTGTGAATCAAGCAAGTACTGCAATCGTTGAACGCCTCGGGCGATATCAGCGCACCCTCACACCAGGCTTGTCCATATTGATTCCACTGGTCGATCGGATTCGTGAGCGCGTCGACATGCGGGAGCAGGTAGCTTCTTTCCCTCCTCAACCGGTCATTACCGAGGATAACTTGGTAGTTTCCATTGACACCGTTGTCTATTTTCAGGTCACGGACCCAAAGTCGGCGACTTATGAGATCTCCAGTTTTATTCTTGGTATCGAACAGTTAACCGTTACCACCTTGCGCAATGTCATTGGCTCCATGGATTTGGAAGAGACTCTTACTTCGCGCGACTCAATCAATGGACAATTGCGGGGCGTCCTCGATGAAGCTACGGGCCGCTGGGGAATTCGCGTCAATCGGGTTGAACTCAAGGCCATTGATCCACCCCATTCGGTCCAAGAATCGATGGAGAAGCAGCTCAAGGCAGAGCGTGAACGACGTGCTGCAATTCTTACGGCAGAGGGCCAAAAACAGAGCGCCATCTTGACGGCTGAAGGCGAAAAGCAGAGCGCCATACTGACGGCTGAGGGTTTCGCCGCCGCTGAAGTTGTTCGAGCCGAAGCTGAAGCCCGTGCTGAAATCATCCGAGCAGATGGTGAAGCCGTCGCATTGGAAAAAATCTATGAAGCGATCCATAATGCCAATCCCAGTGCCGCAGCCCTTGCTCATCGATATTTAGAGACTTTGCCTGGAATTGCTCAAGGTGATGCCAATAAAGTGTGGGTTATCCCTAGTGAACTAACCGGAGCCATGGAGACCTTGAGCAAGGGATTTACCAAAGGTTAGAAGATTATGAGCAGCGCTATGCCAATTACAACGACAGCGAGGCCAACGAGCCAGTTTCTCAACATGTGTGGCTGAGATTCACCTGCTTTTTGATTCTCGATGTGAGAGAGGGCATCGTTGTGGCTGATCGCGTTGTCCATCATGTTCTTGGCGTCATCAAACATGTTTCCTCCGGGTACTCGGCCAGATACAGGTAGTTCCCTCAGCATAGTTGTAACGACTGCAAGGTATACCTGACGTGCGCGCCAAACCCACTGCTGTGATGATTGAGGCGTGACAAATCGGTTATCAGAATCAACCAGCCCGTATCTGCTTCAGCATGCAGAAAATCCCGTGGATTGGTGGGAGTGGTGCCCTGAGGCATTTGACCAGGCTCGAGCGCGCAATGTGCCCATATTTTTGAGTATCGGGTATTCCGCATGCCATTGGTGTCATGTCATGGCTCATGAGTCATTTGAGGATTCTGAAATCGCTCAATTCATGAATGACAACTTTGTCAATATCAAGGTTGATCGGGAAGAACGACCAGACATTGACTCTATTTACATGGAAGCCACCGTTGCCCTAACAGGACACGGTGGGTGGCCCATGTCGGTATTTCTAGACCACGAAGGCAGACCATTCTTTGCCGGAACGTATTTTCCCCCGCAACCGCACCACGGGTTGCCGAGTTTTCCCCAGGTGTTGGAATCAATCTCAACGACATGGAATCAAAGCAAAGAAAGTATCGAATCGGCAGGTTCGCGGATTATCGATGCATTGGAATCACGTAGACCTCCCATGTCCTATTCCGATATTGCATCTATGGATTCAACCAAGCTCACCGAATTCCTTCGAGGGGCTGTTACCACTCTGAGCAAGAGCTTTGACGCAACCAATGGTGGTTTTGAAGGTGCACCCAAATTCCCCCCTTCAATGATCCTCGAATTCCTCATTCGGATGTCGACTGATGAATCCGTGGGAACCAACGCATTACACATGGCCTCACGCACGCTTGAAGCCATGGCCCGTGGTGGCATCTATGACCAACTTGGTGGCGGCTTCGCTCGATATAGCGTTGATGGCCAGTGGGTCGTTCCTCATTTTGAAAAGATGCTTTATGACAACGCGTTACTTATCCGTGTTTACGCACACTGGTGGCGCCTGACAGGCAGCAAAGTGGCAGAAAGGATTGTTCACGAGAGTATTAATTTCCTTCTCAGTGAAATGCGTACGCCTGAGGGAGCCTTTGCTGCGGCATTGGATGCCGACAGCGATGGCGAAGAGGGAAAGTTTTATGCCTGGACACCGGCCGAACTGATTGCGGTGCTCGGTGAATCAGAGGGCACAGCCGCTGCCGCACTTTTTCAAGTGACCGAACATGGCACTTTTGAGCATGGTAAGTCAACATTGCAGTTGCTCAACGACCCGAATGATTGGACGCAATGGAGCGACTGGCGTTCGCTACTGTTCAATGCACGCGCTCAGCGTGTTTACCCCGGTCGCGATGACAAAGTGGTAGCGGCCTGGAATGGTTTAACCATTGCGGCTCTGGCCGATGCAGGTGCAATCTTTGGAAACGAAGAATGGATTGAGGCAGCCCGCAGCGCTGCAGATCTGGTCATCAGTGTTCACATGGGAAGCGATAGGCGTGCAGACTATTTGGCACGTACTTCACGCGATGGCAAGGTTGGTTCCAGTGCGGGAGTTTTAGACGACTACGCCAATATGTCTGAAGGTTTGATTTCTCTCTACGAGGCCACGGGGGAATCTGAGTGGCTTGAATTGGCGCGGACCTTGGCATACTCGGCAGTTGCGCACTTTGCCGACAACAGCGGTGGCTTCTATGACACCGCGGATGACGCCCAGAAACTTATTCGCCGTCCCCGCGAGTTCACTGATAACGCTGAGCCGTCCGGCTGGTTTGCGCTAGCGAATTGCCTCGTCCGCTTGTCGGGGCTGGGCGGGACGAACGCAAGTGAAATGCGATCTTTGGCCGAGAGTGGACTCTCGGTAGTGCCCAAATTCGCGCTTTCCTCACCTCGGGCTGTGGGATGGGGGCTTGTCGCACTGTGGTCCCTCGCCCAAGGACCTTGGGAACTGGTGATTTCTGGTCCGAGCTCGCGAGAATTTGCAGGCATAGGTGCTCGGTCACCGTTGGCGCCGGAAATCCTCTGGGAAGAGGGAGCTGAGAGCGGCGCTCAGGTGTGCAAATTCAGCGTCTGTGAGTTACCAACCAAGGATCCGGGTGTCTTGGCAAAATTCCTCAAAACTCGAGCGACTCTTTAAATTTATAAAGATTTTTTTGTTTTTGTTACCAAATTCTTGGCATATTAGGTCTAACTTTCTTCACCCACTCCACTGTCTGTGATGATGCTCCCACGCGATTGGGAGGTCGACTGTGGCTGAATTTGGAAACGCAGAACAGATTCTTGTGGGCGAGGGCGATAGCGACTACGAGAGATACCTAAGAACCCCAGAGCTATTGTCACTTCAGCCCGAGCCAGATTCCTGGGTTCACCGAGATGAACTGTTGTTCACCGTGACTCATCAATCCTCTGAGTTGTGGCTAAAACTGGCGGTGTCAGAGATTGAGTATTCCCTCGAGAAAATCAGGGAGCGAAACTTTGCTGCCGCCGTTCGGCTCCTCAAGCGAGTTAACTCGTGTATTGCCTATTGCACCCAACAGTTGGGCATCCTTGAGCAATTGACCCCTTGGGAGTATCAAAAGGTTCGCCTCGCTCTAGGTCACGGCTCCGGTTTTGATTCACCCGGATTCAGAGCGATTCGTCGCGTCATTCCTCGTTTGGGATTCGAATTTGACAATGCACTCAAGTCCGAGGCAATTTCATTGGAAGAGCTATTTATCGACTTTGAAAATCACGAAGGACTTTTTCAACTCGCTGAAGCTTTGATCGACGTGGACGAATTGCTCATGGCCTGGAGGGCAGTGCATTTTCGGGTGGTCGAGAGAACTATTGGACTTGAGGTCAAAGGGACGCAGGGAACTCCGGTTGAAGTTGTTGGAGGTATAAGGGATAAACAAGCCTTCCCAGACCTTTGGCAGGTACGAAGTGAATTGACACGTAGAGCAGACAAAGAACTGCGCACCGATTAATGAGCGTGGTTAATGAGTTGTATTAATGAGTGATTTCCAGCAATGAGATAGTTGTTCCGTGGACGAACTTGATTGGGCGATTCTGGGAGAACTTCAACGAGATGCCCGCCTCTCACACAGTCAGTTGGCCAAAAGGGTGCATTCGACCTCTCCGACTGTTTCATCTCGGGTCCGCAAATTAGAAGAGTCAGGTGTTATTGCCGGTTACTCTGCGCATCTTGATGCAGACAGAGCAGGCTGGCCCGTCATGGCATTTGTCCGATTAGCATGCTACGGGGAGTCGTGCATTCTCAACGACCCAAGCGCCCAGGAGCGCCCGGAAATCCTAGAGATCCATCGTGTGGTTGGCCGTGAGTGCTGCATTGTCAAAGTGCGAGCCGTGAATACCGCGCATTTTGAGGCGGTCATTGATCTATTGGCCAATTACAGTCCGCCTCTGAGCACGATGGTGCTCTCCTCGCCCCTGCAGTGGAGCGGACTCACTCCTCCGAGTGGTTTACCCACCTTCGACTCCCTGACAGAGTAATCTCTTCACGTGGGCTTAAAGGATCTGGTTTACGGCGCTTATGAGCGCAGACTGGCTACTCAAATCCCACTCGATCGCATTCCGCGCCACGTTGGTGTCATTCTTGACGGAAATAGACGTTGGGCAAGTGCTCAGGGGTCTACCTCGACTCAGGGACATGAGGCTGGTGCCGCAAAGATAATTGACTTCCTCGGCTGGTGTGATGATGCCGGAGTTGAGGTTGTCACCCTGTGGCTTTTGTCGACCGATAATCTCTCGAGACCTGAACCTGAGCTCGATCAGTTAATGACCATCATTGAGACCACTGTAGGAAACCTAGTTGGCCAAGGGCGTTGGCGACTGCATCCAGTTGGCGCTCTAGATCTGCTGCCCTCGCGGACCGCAACCGTGCTCAAGGAGGCCGCGGAAGCGACAGCGGAAATTGACGGTTCGTTGGTGAACATCGCTGTGGGGTACGGAGGAAGGCGTGAGGTTGTTGATGCCGTTCGATCTCTCCTAGCAGATCACGCGACTCAAGGAACCACACTGGATGAACTTGCATCTCTGCTCAACGCTGAACACATCGCCGAGCACCTGTACACAAAAGGACAACCCGACCCTGATTTAGTTATTCGAACATCAGGCGAACAGCGACTGTCAGGCTTTCTGCTTTGGCAAAGTGCTCACTCTGAATTCTATTTTTGTGAGGCCTATTGGCCTGACTTTCGACATGTTGATTTCCTGCGTGCAATTCGCACATTTGCCGAACGAAACAGAAGATACGGTGTCTGAGCTTCTGGCATGAACAATCTCGACGACAACATCATGGATGCCAATGCCGAATCGGCACTGAGGCATCCCATCTCGATGGTTCTCATTCTTGCTGTCATGGCAGGAGCCATGGATGCTGTCGACTTCCGTCTCTATGGCGTCTTTACTGCCAATCAGGCGGGAAATCTGGTCTTATTCTGGGCGCGCCTCGCTTCCAATCCCGGCGAGGCGGCGCTGTCGCTCTTTTCCCTATTGGGATGTGCACTGGGAATCGCGGCGGTCATTATTTTGCGATTCAAGTTTCCCTTTTTTGTTACGCCCCAGGGTTCGCGGACTTTGCTCTATGTAGCTGCGGTTTTTCTTGTTGTAACGGCGACGGTTGGCGCCATGGTGTCCCAGCCGTTGCAAGAGGTGGATAACAATCAATTGCCCATTGGTTCAGGCGATTGGTGGGCAGGTGCATTGTCAACCAGCACCTCTGCCATGTCCTTGGCAATCCTCGGAACTATTTTCATCATGATTGGTAAGAGTCGCGTTCACATAATCTCGGGTACAGGTCCGTTCATTGATGCAGTGCGGTTTTCCGTGGCTCGCTCCTTAACAGGGGATGAATCTTGGAATGCGAAAATCAAAACAGTTATCTTTTTTCCAATAGCTTGGTCATTGGGGGCAGCCATTGCCTCTCTGTCGCCCGTGCACAGAGGAACCATTGCAATTACGTGCGCGGTCATGGTTTGTTTAACTGCACTTATTTCGCGGCGTGTCGAGGCTGACTCGTAACAATTGCGCCATAGCGTTTACCCCGTTAGCAATGCGAGAATTTTTAAATGCTGAATTCGTAGACGCCCCACCTGGCTCACGAAAGGCCAGTAGGCAAGTTGAACCGGTGGGCCGGTGAGGAGTATGTATCGTGCCCCAAAAAGAATCGCGTCGCACCTATATTTTGGATACCTCAGTACTTCTCTCTGATCCCCACGCATTGAAGCGATTTGATGAACACGACGTTGTGCTGCCCGTTGTGGTGGTTACCGAGTTGGAAGCTAAACGCAGTCATCCCGAGCTCGGTTATTTCGCGCGTCAGGCACTGCGATTATTGGACGATATTCGGATAGAACACGGACGACTTGATGCCCCAATGCCTATCGGTGAAGCAGGCGGGACACTGCGCATCGAACTTAATCACACGGATGTTGAGGCATTACCCAGTGGTTTGCGTCTAGGTGACAACGACACCAAGATTTTGGCGCTGGCCAAGAATCTGGCCAATGAAGGTGCGAATGTCGTTTTGGTGAGCAAAGACCTCCCCATGCGCGTGAAAGCCAGTTCTGTTGGGCTGATTGCTGAGGAATATCGCGCGGAGCTAGTTCTCGAGTCCGGCTACACAGGAATGGCTGAGATCACTATCAATATCGCCGACCTTGATGCACTCTATGAAGAGGGTGTGATCGAACATGATGCCGCATTTGATTACCCATGCCACGGGGGTCTGGTGTTGCTCAGCGACAGGGGGAGTGCACTCGCGCGAGTGACACCTGACAAGAAGCTGAGGTTGGTTCGGGGTGATCGCGAAGCATTCGGTCTCCACGGGCGTAGTGCCGAGCAACGTATTGCCTTGGACATTTTGCTTGATCCTGAGGTGGGAATCGTGTCCTTGGGAGGACGGGCAGGCACGGGTAAAAGTGCCCTAGCGTTGTGTGCAGGCCTCGAATCCGTCATGGAACGCAGAGCTCATCGAAAAGTAATTGTTTTTCGTCCGCTTTATGCGGTCGGTGGTCAAGAATTGGGTTATCTCCCAGGGTCTGAAAATGAAAAGATGTCGCCCTGGGGTCAAGCTGTCTATGACACACTCGGCGCTATTGCAACGCAGGAAGTTGTCGATGAAATCACCGACAGAGGCATGCTCGAGGTTTTGCCACTGACACATATTCGTGGTCGGAGCTTGCATGATGCCTTCGTTATCGTCGAGGAAGCCCAGTCCCTGGAGCGAAATGTACTGCTCACCGTGCTCTCCCGGATTGGAAGTGATTCACGCGTGGTACTCACGCATGACATCGCGCAGCGTGACAATCTCAGGGTGGGTCGCTTTGACGGAGTCGTCGCCGTGGTGGAGAAACTTAAGGGTCATCCACTGTTCGCACACATCACTCTGACTCGCAGTGAGCGGTCTGAAATTGCCGCATTAGTCACCGAATTGCTTGAGGATGGGCATCAATAACGCTTCATTAATCTATGTGATCTGGATCACAAATAGGGTCCGAGGTTAGGGGGATCCCCCCGTGAGCACGCTCTCGAAATTCTGCGAGTGAGATGTCCCACCCTGTTGTAATGTGACTTTTTGGACCAAATCATGCAACCTAGGACTGGAAATTCCACAGACTTTATGAGGTTTTCAATGCAAAAGATAACGAGGCTGAGCGCTGCTGCGCTCGCATTCTCGCTACTTCTTGCACCGGTGGTTCAGGCGCAGGCAGATGAACTAGCGCCAGACACGCCCGCCGAGGCCACCACGGAGCTTCCTGCTGAAGATATCCCGGTCAATGATTCTGAGATCCCTGTGGGTGATGAAGGAAATAACCCTGAAGACGCCGGGTCCAAGCAGTTAAGAATCGCCACTGAGACTTTTCATGCATTTGGTTCCCCGCAGTCCAGTGACCTCAAGGGCTTTATGCCTAGCCTCTATCAAGGCAAATGGTTTATGCCCAACAAAGAAGAGCGCAGAAAATGTATTGCCAAGCGCGAGGGACACAATAACTACAAATCAGTCAGCGCGGGCGGTCTGTATCGCGGTACGTATCAGTTCTCGAAAGCACTCGCACGCGGTGCAGCGTGGATGATGCAAAAAGAGGTCAGGAATGAAATGGGTCAATCGGGTGTTGAGTTAGTCCAAGAACTCCGCAAGACCCCCATGAATCAGTGGAACAGGTACTGGCAGGATCGAGCGTTCTGGACGATCTGGCGCAAGGGGGCAGGTTCAAATCATTGGTCAGGCGGACATCGATCCTGTTAACAGGAGTTTATTGTGGGGGACCTACCGGAATTTGGGCCGCAATGGGTCGCAAGGTCTCGGCAAAGAAATCATTGCCTTTGTCATCCACAACTAGGAATGCAGGAAAATTCTCGACTTCGATTTTCCAAACCGCCTCCATGCCAAGTTCAGCGAAATCCAACACATCGACTTTGGTGATGTTGTCCTGCGCTAGGCGCGCGGCAGGGCCACCAATAGATCCAAGGTAGAAGCCACCATTTTCTTGGCATGCCCGGGTCACGGCTGAGCTTCGATTCCCTTTCGCCAACATGACCATGGATCCACCCGCCTTTTGAAACTGATCGACATAGCTATCCATGCGTCCTGCCGTTGTCGGCCCAAAGGAGCCTGACGCCATTCCCTCAGGTGTCTTAGCGGGCCCTGCATAGTAGACGGGGTAGTCGCGCAGATACTGGGGCATTGGCTCACCGCGGTCCAGCATCTCCTTGATTCGTGCATGTGCCAAATCCCTAGCAACGACGAGAGATCCGGTGAGTGAAAGCCTGCTGCGAATGGGAAGTTTGCTGAGTGTTTCGCGGATCTCAGACATGGGGCGGTTGAGGTCGATGGCAATGACGTCGTCATCGAGGTGTTCATCGGTAATTTCAGGCAGGTAGTGAGCTGGCTCGGTCTCAAGTTGCTCCAGAAAGGCTCCGTCGGGGGTAATTTTTGCTTTTGCCTGACGGTCAGCAGAACATGACACCGCAATGGCAACGGGACACGACGCACCATGACGCGGTAAGCGAATAACTCGAACATCGTGACAGAAGTACTTGCCGCCAAACTGTGCTCCAATACCAAACTGCTGGGTCATGAGGTGAATTTCTTGTTCCATGGCTAGGTCGCGATATCCAGAGCCATCAGCCGACCCGTGTACTGGAAGCGTGTCCAAGTAGTGAGCTGAAGCTAACTTCGCTGTTTTCAATGCAAACTCTGCGCTCGTACCACCGACGACAACGGCAAGATGGTAGGGCGGGCATGCTGCGGTTCCAATGCTTCTAAGTTTTTCATCGAGGAACGCTGCAAACTTCGCTGGATTCAGGAGTGCGGCGGTTTCCTGGTAGAGGAAACTCTTGTTAGCGCTACCGCCACCTTTTGCCATATAGAGAAATTCATAAGACATTTCCTTGGCAGGATCGGAATATATTTCGATTTGCGCTGGAAGGTTCGTCCCAGTATTTCTTTCCTCCCACATGGAAAGGGGGGAGAGTTGGGAGTAGCGCAAATTCAACTGTGCAAATGCGTCATAGACGCCGCGTGACAGTGCCTGTGCATCATCACCAGCGGTAATGACATTTTGCCCTCGCTTACCCATGATGATTGCGGTACCTGTGTCTTGGCACATGGGAAGGATGCCTCCGGCTGAGATGTTGGCGTTCTTGAGAAGGTCAAGTGCCACGAATCGATCATTGGGACTTGACTCGGGGTCATCGAGAATGTGGCGTAGTTGCGCCAAGTGCTCTGGGCGTAGCAGGTGCGATATATCTCGCATTGCCGCGAAGGTCAATGTGGTGATTGCCTCAGGCGCAATAGTGAGAAACTCTCGGTCCCCGAGTGTGGCCGTGCCGATTCCCTCGGTTGTTATCAACCTGTAGGGAGTCGAATCTGGGGCCAAGGGGAGCATGTCGGTGTACACAAAGTCAGTCACACCACAACTCTAGATCCCTAACTCGGTAATAACCACCATGAGGCAAAACCTGGGATGTGCACTTGGTCACCGAAATCCAGTTCATCCCCTGTAATTAAGTCAACAGGTGTTACCTCGCAGGGGAATTCATCCAAAGAGAGCACTGCTGGGTCAGGGCTCATGTTGTATGCCTCCACGAGCACTCCCCGTTCGCCATCTCGGACCACGAAAAAGACGCCATTGTGGGATGTGGTGACGACAGTGGAACTTTGTGAGGCGTGTAATTGTGGGAGGGACTTGCGAGCAGTAGCAAGTCTGGTGATTCGCGCGGACAGCTGAAGCGCGATATCCCGACCCTGTTCTGTCAGGTCTTCAAACTTCGGCATGTGAGGACGATGGACCCAGCGGCTATCCGCCTTCTCTTCATCGCGGAGTAGGTAGGAGTGATCATTGAGCAGCCCCCATTCGTCGCCCATGTAAATAAGGGGTAGTCCCCCGAACCCGAACACAATGGCATATCCACAAAAGACTCGGTCCATTGCCGAATTGATTGCATGTGAGTCATTAGTTTCCAGTGCAAGTTCCAAACCAGCAAGACTTGCCGCGGTACCCGAAATTCTTCGATCACCAGTAGCGGGATTTACTTGGAACAGGACACCGCGAGCGGGGGAATCAGGGAATATGCCGCTGTAATAATCGGCGAGAAATGATCGATGACCAAAACCGCTCCAGCCCAAAGCTTGTGCATCAGAATCATCGATCGCCCAGCCAATATCGTCGTGGCACCGCAGATAGGTGGTCCAGGTTGTGCCAGGGGGAAGCTTCTCAAACCGATTAAGTGCAACGGCCATGAGTCGTGCATCCCGCGCTGCGAAGGCAGACCAAATCTGAACCATTAGAGAGTTGTGGTAGGCCACGTCGCTCACTTTGCCCATGAAACGCCCTTGGCCGAGATAGGCGCCAACGTCATTAGGTCCAACAATGGCCTCGGCCTGGAAGATCATGCTGGGAGCAACAATTCGAGCGAATGAGCGCAGAATCTGGGTAATACTGTGGACTTCTGACTGGTTCTGGCAGGCAGTGCCCATTCTCTTCCAAAGGAATGCGATGGCATCCAGCCTGAGGCAGTCCACGCCTTTATTGGCCAGAAAGCCAATGATGTCGAGGAATTCTAAGAGCACATCGGGATTAGACCAATTAACGTCCCATTGGTAGGAGTTAAACGTTGTCCACACCCAACTACTCAATTCGTCATTCCACGTGAAGTTTCCCGGAGCGAAGTCTGGGAACACCTCGGGAAGGGATTCCTCGTATTGATCCGGAAGCGTTCTATCGGAATAGAGGTAGAAATAGTCCTGATATTTTTTCTCGCCACCGCGAGCCTTGACCGCCCATTCATGTTCGTAGGCGACATGATTCAGAACCAGATCAACTGTCAGCGTGACGTCATTGCTGTGCAATTTCCCGGCGAGAGTTTCCAAGTCAGAGATCGAGCCGAGGTTGGGAGCCACATTCCTAAAGTCCATGACGGCGTAACCACCGTCATTTTGTCCAGGCCGTGGTTTAAGCAAGGGCATGAGGTGCAAGTAGGTAACACCGAGTGACTTCAAATAAGGAATCTTGTGCGCTACACCTTTAAGGTCACCAGCAAACCTGTCCGTGTAGGCGACGTATCCCACTGCACTCTCACTCTGGTACCAGTCCGATGGCCGTTCAAGATCTCGAGCCTTGAGGGCCTTGCTTCGGGCACCATGGGTTGTATCCGCTAACGCGATGATTCTGGCGTACACCTCATCAACGTTTTCGCAGTAGAGATCCTCGAGGCCAGATCGAATGTCAGGGCCAAAAAGTGCAAGTCGGCTCGCAAAATGGTCAGACATCGCTGCTATCTCGCAGAGGTGAAGTCAACCGAAGAGTAGCGAGATAGCTTTGCAATTCGGTGCTCGCTCTTAATCTCACGAATGGTGCCACTCTTGCTTCGCATGACTATCGAGTGCGTCGTTGGTCCATTCGGTGTGTATCGGACCCCCTCCATGAGTTCGCCATCGGTGATTCCTGTGGCACAAAAGAAGTTGTTATTGCCTGTCACTAGGTCTGTTGTTGTGAGTACTCGGTTGACATCGTGACCCGCTTCTAACGCCTTGAGTTTTTCCTCTTCATTGGTGGGCCACAATTTCGCCTGAATTTCTCCCCCGATGCAGGTCATGGCGCAGGCGGTGATGATTCCCTCAGGTGTTCCACCAATTCCCATGAGAATATCGACACCCGTGCCTTCACGAGCTGCCATCACTGCACCAGCAACGTCACCGTCGGTGATGAACTTGATGCGAGCACCAGCTTCACGGATTTCACGGGCCATTTCGTCGTGGCGCGGACGGTCAAGAAGGCAGACGGTTAAGTCAGCAATGGACTCACCTTTAGCTTTTGCAACCTGTTCGAGGTTCCAAGCAATGGGTGCATCGATATCAACTTTCCCAGCGGAATCAGCACCAACGACAAGTTTCTTCATGTAAAACACTGAGCTCGGATCAAACATGGATCCGCGTTCAGCCACGGCTATGACAGCGATGGCATTAGGCATGCCCTTGGCTGCGAGTGTGGTTCCATCAATGGGGTCCACGGCCACGTCGCACAAAGGTCCAGTGCCATCGCCCACAAGTTCCCCATTGAAAAGCATGGGAGCTTCATCTTTCTCGCCTTCGCCAATGACGACGGTTCCATTCATGGTGACCCCGCTGACCAGGGTTCGCATGGCATTGACCGCGGCGCCGTCGGCACCGTTCTTGTCCCCGCGTCCCACCCAACGTGCGGCGGCCATGGCAGCGGCTTCCGTGACGCGGACCAATTCCATGGCCAAATTTCGATCCGGGACTTCCATGGAAGATTCGGATGAGAAGGAAGTTTGGTCGTCAAAGTCACTCATGGGGTAAGCGTATCGGTGGTGGAGGTGCCCCGATTGCCGTAATGGCGCATGATGTCCTTGTGAGCGAGCCGACACCAACTGGGAAATCGAATGCCCGGATGAAGCAAACGGTGGGGGACATGGTGCGATCCATGGCCGTGGTCCTCGCGGTTGTCGGTGCGATCTTGCTGGTTACGTGGCGCCCCCAGCCAGACCCTGTGCGGGAGGTCAACGTAGATCAGTTGTTGGTCGTCGCGGTGGCCCAAGCCGACTTTGACGTTGTGGTACCTGCCACGCCTGGTTTACGCGCAACGAGTGTGCGCTGGCAGCCAACTGAAGAATCGAAAGGTGAGATGGTGTGGCAAGTGGGCTACGTCACCGAAACCGACGAATTTCTTCAAGTGACCCAGTCCCGCTCAGACAGTTCGAAATTTCTATCAGTGGAAACAGTTCGCGGAGTTCCCCGTGGGAGTGTGGATATTGAGAGTCCTGTGGGTAATGAGTGGACGGAGTATCAGAGCGAAGCAAGTACCGCATTCGTTTCGATGAATAACGGCACGACCACGATAGTGCGAGGTACCGGACCGCGCGAGGGAATTATTAGTGGTGTTGAGTCTCTCGTGCCCGGAGCTAGTCTTCAGTAGCGTCAATTCGATCACTGGCTTTTTTGAGCCACGTTTCACAAACTGCAGCGAGAGCATCGCCTCGTTCCCATAATTCAAGTGATTCCTCGAGCGTAAGATTTCCGCGCTCTAGCTGCGATGCAACCTGGGCAAGTTCATCGCGAGCTGCCTCGTATCCCATCCCCGAAAGATCGACATCATCCTTTTTCTGTGCCATAGCCTCACTCCACTCTTTGGGCCTTGAATTGCCCATGCGCTACTCGAATGTCAACAGTTTCTTTAACTTTCACCTGATCTTCGTTGCGAACAATGTCACGGGCGGTGTTGAGAACAATTGCATAGCCTCGATCCATGGTGGCGGCAGGCGAAAGAGCGCGTATTTGTGCACGCAAGTGTTCGATTGCAGTCGACGCCGCCTGAATTTTGTGCACGATTGTTTGCTTCATTCGTTTTCGGCTTTCGGTCACTTTGAGGCGATCCATATCGATGTGAGAAATCACCGCCCTCCTCATTCTTTGACGAATTTCTGATACAAACTCTTGTTCCTCAACTAACGAGGGCACGATCCGTTTGGCTGCATCCGTAGGGGTTGATGCACGCATATCAGAAACGAAATCAATGAGCGGCGTGTCCTGTTCATGCCCAATCGCGCTGACGATTGGGGTTGTGGCCATGGACACGGCCCGCACGAGCGTTTCATTGCTAAATGGGAGCAGGTCCTCCATGCTGCCACCACCACGGGCAATGACTATGACGTCAAGTCCGAGTGCATCTAACTCCGACAACGCCGCGGTCACTTCAGAGACGGCGGAGACACCCTGAACGGCGACCTCGCGAATTTCAAAGTCGGCTGCTGGCCACCGCTTCTTGGTGTTGACCAGAACATCATGCATCGCATCACTTGCGCGCCCGGTGATCAGTCCAATGCGGGTAGGAAGAAAAGGGATCGGCTTTTTGCGTTCGGGCGCAAAGAGGCCCTCTGCGGCAAGTTTGCCTTTCAGAGCCTCGAGTTGTGCAAGTAGATCTCCGATACCAACCGCTCGAAGTTCACGAGCGACTATCTGCAGGGATCCTTGTTTGGCCCAGAAATCGCAGCGGCCAAAGAGAATGATCCGTTGGCCTTCGGCCAACGGTGGATGCATCGCACCAACCAAAGCTGAGCTGGCCATTACTTTGAGTGAGAATTCAGCGTCAGTATCGCGCAGGGTGAAAAACTGGACCGAGGCTCCAGGTCTGGGGCGAAATTGGGCGACTTGACCCTCGATCCAAATGGAACTGAGACGGTTGATGTAGTCATGTAAGAGGGTCGAGATCACCCGCACCGGCGCAGGTGCGTTTTCTGAGGTCTCGAGTGCCACTTACGCAGCCTAGGCGCATGAGAGGCCATTCGCTTAGGCTGTAGCCATGTCACAGGAAAAAAAAGTCCTCCTTGCAGCTCCGCGTGGGTATTGTGCTGGAGTTGACCGAGCCATTTTGACCGTGGAAAAGGCACTCGATCTTTATGGCAGTCCCGTATACGTGCGCAAGGAAATCGTTCACAACAAACATGTTGTGGAGTCCCTGCAGGAGCGAGGGGTGATTTTTGTCAACGAAGTTGAAGAGGTCCCAGATAACGCGACCGTTGTTTTCTCTGCCCATGGCGTAGCACCTGTGGTGCATCAAGAAGCCGCTGAGAAGAACTTGAAAACTATCGATGCAACGTGTCCGTTGGTCACCAAGGTGCATGCTGAAGCGCGCCGATTTGCAAATGAAGGTTTCGACATCATTCTCATTGGTCACGAGGGGCATGAAGAAGTTGTCGGTACTTCAGGTGAGGCGCCCGACTCAATCACACTCGTTGAAGACCCCGCCGCTGCCCGCGAGATTGAGGTGAAGGATCCCGACAAACTCATTTGGCTTTCGCAGACAACTTTGTCTGTTGATGAGACGCTCGAGACCGTCGAGGTTCTGAAAGAGCGATTCCCCAACCTGCAGAGCCCGCCAAGTGATGATATCTGTTACGCAACTCAGAATCGGCAGACTGCGGTCAAGGCCATGTCACCTGAATGTGATGTGGTGATTGTGGTCGGATCTGGTAACTCATCCAATTCGGTTCGTCTCGTTGAAGTCGCATTGGATGCTGGTGCAACAGCGTCATATCGGGTTGATAGTTACCGGGAGCTCGAGGAATCGTGGATTGATGGAGCATCCACTGTTGGAGTCACCAGCGGTGCATCGGTTCCTGAACTCCTGGTCAATGAAGTGCTCGAGTGGTTAGCCGAACGGGGTTACGGAACAGTTGAAGAAATCCGCACCGCTGAGGAGACTCTGATGTTTGCCCTGCCGCCTGAGTTGCGCAGGGATATGAAGGCTGCTTCAGCGAAGGGAACGGCGTCGTAACGCGACAATCGCGAGCGCAATGACGGTGGATCCGATTACCCAAATCCAGTTATTGCCAAGGATGAAAAAGACAGTAACTCCTCGGTTTATCAAGTTGGAGTCAGTTAAATTAATTTGTCCAACTGTGGCTGCCATGATGAAATATGAGATGGCCGGAGCATAGACAGCGTGGATATCGTCGCTGGATCGCACAGCGAAACTTGTAAAAAGTGTGGCCAGAAGAAGCCCAATTCCGGCGAGTAAGCCCGGCTCTCCGCCAAAGATCAGTACGTCACCCAAACCAAAAACTAATGCGACCGAGATGGCGATCAGGTAAACCCACGGGGCGCTCAATGAACCCACCAATTCGGAACGAGATCCAGACGTGGGTTTGCGTTCTTCTCGCGAGGATGTGTGGGGGCTGGAGGTCGGTGCGGGGGCATGCATGGCAATTCCGGACGCGTTCGCGGTTGCGGGTGGCAATGCGATTTCAGCATCTGGGACTCCTAGGGATTCGCGCTGCGAGTCTCGAGTCAGCGTACGCAGGCGACCGGATTTTTGCAGGGGGATTGCTATGAGTGCGTCGTCATGGCCCAACACGCCTTGGCTGCGGAAAATGCGCCCAGTTTCCGATGCTGGTTGATCACTGTCTGGAGTCTGAGGGTCGGCGAGAGCCTGTTCAGCGGCGAGTTCTTGTGGGGATTCAGGTCGAAAGAGACCCTCATATTCCCGACCAACAAGCGAGGAATTCTCCGCGCTCACGGGGTTCGAATCTTCCGTCACGGGGATCAGGTTACTCATTTACCGCATCGAGGTGGCGGTCCACCACGTTCTGTTCCTCAGAGTCGAGGTGGAGGGGCAGTTCCGCGACAAAGACCTCAAGCTGTGGAGTTTCGGTTAATGCGTCATCGTTCTTGTCGGTTCGAACACCAAGTTCGGCAAGTTTTTGACCAGTGGGACGAACGCGCGTCTCAATGGAACGCACCGTTGAGTTGTAACTGCTCACCGCGGTTCCGAGGGCTTTGCCGAGTTTGCCGAAATGTCCCAGCACCACGTCAACTCGTGTGTACAACTCACGCGATAGTTGAGCAATAACTTGAGCTTGGTCGATCATTTCGCTGTTTTTCCAACTCATGCCGACTCCGCGAAGCAGAGCAAAGAGAGTGGTGGGAGTTGCGGGAACGACATTGCGGCTGAAGGCATAGTCCAAGAGATCTGGGCGATAGGTCAATGCGGACTCAAGGAGTGACTCTGAAGGAAGGAACATGACGACAAAGTCGATTGATTCGTTGACAGAGCCCGCATATGCTTTGCGGCTCAATTTATCGATGTGACTCGCGACGGCTTGTGCGTGCGAAGCCATGAGTTGCTCAACCTGCGCAGGCTCTGTACTTGCCGCGGCAGCCAGATAGTTGTCCATGGGTGTCTTGGCATCAACCAAAATGCAGCGGTCATCAGACAGCATGACCTGAAGGTCTGGGCGCAGGGCGCCATCTTCGGTGGCGAAGTGCGACTGCTCAAGGAAATGAACGCGATTGAGAAGTCCCGTTGCCTCCACCAAGCGGCGCAGTTCCATTTCACCCCATTGACCGCGGGCTCCCGAGCGGCTTAAGACGGATGTGAGTTGTTGCGCTTGCTGGCGGACTTCAGCCACCGACCGAGTCACCATCTGATTGTGGTTTTGCAAACCGACCATGAGCTCTGAGCGTAAAGCAGTTGCAGATTCGACACCTGCCTGCTGATTACTCTGAACCTGAGCATTCATTCTGTTGATGGCATCAGAGAGTGAATCCAGACCTGACTCGAGAGCAGGGACATGTGATTCATCGGCGGATTTGCGCCCCAAGAAGTAACCGAGGGCCACGCCAGCAAAAGCAATAACGGCCATGAACAAGACGATCACAATCAACAGCAACGGTTCCATATATTCATCGTGTCACGGTGGGCTGACATCTGCGTGCATTTCGCCCCGCAACATGGTCAATCTGTGCCGGATCTAGACTCACGGCCGTGGGATTAACTCTGGGAATTGTCGGACTGCCTAATGTGGGCAAATCAACCATGTTCAATGCGTTGACCAAGAACAACGTTCTGGCTGCTAATTACCCGTTTGCGACCATTGAGCCGAACACGGGTGTGGTCGGGGTTCCTGACGACCGGCTCAATGAACTCGCCAAGATTTTCGGTTCCGAGAAAATCATTCCGGCGAGTGTGATGTTTGTTGACATTGCCGGAATTGTGAAGGGAGCTTCTGAGGGCGCTGGCCTTGGGAATAAATTCTTGGCCAATATTCGTGAGTCCGATGCCATTTGTCAGGTG
>JAFMDS010000032.1 GCA_017857175.1 Candidatus Nanopelagicales bacterium
CCTTCTTCGCGGGTGCCTTCTTCGCCACAACTTTCTTGGCAGGCGCCTTCTTCGCAGGTGCCTTTTTGGCCACAACTTTCTTGGCAGGTGCCTTCTTCGCGGGTGCCTTTTTGGCCACAACTTTCTTGGCAGGTGCCTTCTTCGCAGGTGCCTTCTTCGCGGGTGCCTTCTTCGCCACAACTTTCTTGGCAGGCGCCTTCTTCGCAGCTGGTTTCTTAACAGCAGGCCTTTTAGTGGTCTTAGCTGTCTTGGTGGACTTAGTGGTCACTGTGGTTGCCCCCTCAGGTAACGCAGCGTGGGCGTGGGCCCAGTTTTTCGGTGGTGAAATTGCAGCTCATGCCACCATTTCATTGTGCACATGTGAAAAGCGCCTCTCAGCGCACGTGCGCATGTTATTGCCCACCCGCTAAAGTTTGCCAACGGGCCACGCCAGATCCCAAGAAAAACCAAGTTTTTGCTCAAATTCCCCCGTGGAATTATTCAAATAATTTCATGCCCAGCCCTCAGGAAAGTGACTCCATGTATAAAGCGGTCCCCGCAACGGTGAATCTCACCGAACTTGAGCATGAAGTGTTGGCTCTCTGGGAGAGCGAAGGAACATTTGCCCAATCAATGGCGCAGAGCGTTGGCCGTCCCCGCTGGACCTTCTATGAGGGACCGCCCACCGCCAATGGAACTCCCGGAACCCACCATGTCGAGGCCCGAGCGTTTAAGGACATATTCCCCAGATATCGAACAATGAAGGGGTACCACGTTCCGAGGCAAGCTGGGTGGGATTGCCATGGCTTACCTGTAGAGCTGGCCGTGGAAAAAGAACTTGGATTCACCGGTAAGGGAGATATCGAAGCGTTCGGCGTCGCGGAATTCAATGCGAAATGCCGCGAGTCCGTGTTGCGCCATGTCGATGAATTTTCAGCAATGACTCGTCGTATGGGTTACTGGGTTGACATGGACAGCGCTTACTGGACCATGGACCCCAACTATGTGCAAAGTGTCTGGTGGTCGCTCAAACAAATATTCAACTCAGGGCTGCTAGTACAAGACCATCGCGTCTCGCCCTACTGCCCTCGTTGCGGTACCGGCCTCAGTGATCACGAACTGGCCCAAGGCTATGAGGAAGTTGTGGACCCATCGGTTTACGTCCGCTTCCCCGTCACACAAGGCGAACTCGCCCAGAAGTATCCGAACTTGAATCTACTTGTTTGGACCACGACACCATGGACCTTGGTATCGAACACGGCAGTCGCCGTGAAACCCACTGCCACCTACTGCGTTGTTGAACTCGCTGATGGCTCTGAGAGTTTTATCGTCGTTCAAGAACTTGTCGAGAAAATTTTTGGACCGGAAAAGGACGAGGAAGGGGCTTCTCGCTATTCCATAAAGGAGACCTTTTTTGGAAGCGAGCTCGAACGTCTGCACTACCAACGTCCATTTGATCTAGTCGAAATCCCTGACGCACACTTCGTGATTCTTGCCGAGTACGTCACCACCGATGACGGCACGGGACTGGTTCATCAGGCACCGGCTTTCGGTGCTGATGACCTCATTTCCTGCCGCGCCTACGGCCTACCAGTGGTCAATCCAATCGAACCTGATGGCACTTTCAGTCCTTCGGTGCCTCTTGTTGGCGGCCAATTCTTTAAGCATGCGGATTCAGCTTTGACCGATAACCTCGCGGAGCGCGGAATTCTTTTCAAAAAAGAAGACTACGAACACACCTACCCGCACTGTTGGCGCTGCCACACTCCACTGATCTACTACGCCCAGCCATCGTGGTACATCAAGACAACCGCTATCAAAGAAAAATTGGTTCGTGAGAACGAAAAGACAAATTGGTTCCCCGAGACAATTAAGACTGGGCGCTACGGGGACTGGCTCACCAATAACGTCGACTGGGCGCTCTCTCGGAATCGCTACTGGGGCACTCCCCTGCCCATCTGGCGTTGTAGTGAAGAGCACTTGACTGTCATTGAGTCCCTCAGTGAACTCAGCCAATTGACGGGCCGGGACCTAGCCGACCTCGACCCTCACCGCCCATTCATTGATGCGGTCACATTCAGTTGCCCAACCTGCGGATCTGAATCAACTCGTGTGCCTGAAGTAATCGACTGCTGGTACGACTCGGGAGCAATGCCCTTCGCGGCGCAGTGGTATCCGCATCACAATCAGGAAGAGTTCGCAGCCCAATACCCCGCTGACTTCATCTGCGAAGCAATCGACCAGACACGTGGCTGGTTCTACACCTTGATGGCGATCGGAACATTGGTATTCGATCAATCGTCATACAAGAATGTTGTATGCCTCGGCCACATTCTCGATGAAGACGGCAGAAAAATGAGCAAGCATCTTGGCAATGTCTTAGAGCCAATACCTCTTATGGATGAACATGGTGCCGATGCACTCCGCTGGTTCATGTTGGCTAGCGGATCCCCTTGGCAATCCCGTCGCGTTGGTCATACCGCGATCGCGGATGTCGTGCGAAAGTCTTTGCTGACCTACTGGAACACCGTGTCGTTCTTGGCACTCTATGCGCGCAGTGCCCCATGGTCTCCCACGGATGGCGCACCGGATCTCTCTGATCGTCCGATCATGGATAGATGGCTGTTGAACGAGGCCCATGCCATGGCTCAAGGGGTTGACCAAGCACTCGAGAACTTCGACACTCAAAAAGGTGGGCGCTTACTCGCCGAGTTCATCGACAATCTGTCCAATTGGTATGTGCGGCGCACGCGTCGTCGATTCTGGGACGGCGATCCTGCTGCACTTGCCACACTCCATGAGGCCGTTCGAGTAGTCACCCTCTGCATGGCCCCATTCACACCGTTCATCACTGAACGCGTTTGGCAAGACATTTTCCGGGAAACAGACCAAACCGCACCCACTTCCGTTCACTTATCGGCATGGCCAGAACCAATGACTGTTGATGCAAAACTCCGACAAGACATGGAAATTGCGCGACGCGTCACCGAGCTGGGGCGCTCGGCACGTGCCATGAGTTCGGTGAAGACCCGGCAACCGCTTGGTCGCGCGCTCATCAGTGCACCAGGGTGGGACCACCTCGATCCAGAGCTTGTCACCGAAGTCGCCGAGGAACTCAATGTGCGTGAACTGCTGGCTCTCTCCTCGAGTGATTCCGAATTGGTCGAAGTAAGCCTCAAGCCGAATTTCCGCACGCTGGGACAGCGCTACGGCAAACAAACCCCGTTGGTCGCTGGCGCCATCAGTGCTCAGGATCATGCAGATTTGGCTGCACAACTGCGGGCCAACGAAACCATTTCACTCAAAGTCGAAGGATTGGATCAGGATCAAGGCATCGCATCCATTTCACTCGCCGATGTCGTTATCACCGAGACGCCGAAAGAAGGTTGGGCGGTGGCATCCGAGGCAGGTGACAGCGTGGCACTCGATCTTGAGATCACGCCTGAATTGGCGCGCGCAGGACTCGCCCGCGACATTGTGCGCGCAGTTCAAGAGGCTCGCAAAAATGCAGGCTTTGACATCAGTGACCGAATCACCCTGTGGTGGGATTCAACTGAATCTGTGTTCATCGAGACAATGAGCACCCACGAAACAGACATTGCCCATGAAGTACTTGCTCTCGAAGTGATCCAAGGGTCCGGTCCCGCAGACGCTTTTAACGTGGATAACGATCTTGGCGCCTCTTTGACGATTGCTAAGCGCAATTAAAGGTTGCGGAAAATCCCCATCAGAATCTGAATTCCGATAAGTAAAATCAAGAAGCCAAGGTCTAGCGAGACCTGACCCATGCGAATGGGTGGTACGACGCGGCGTATCAATTTCAATGGTGGTTCGGTGACCGTGTAAATACCCTCAACCACGATCAAAATAAATCCGGACGGACGCCAGTCTCGGGCGAATACCTGAACAAAATCAAAAACAAGCCGACCGATCAAAATAATGAGATAGATGGACAGGAATGATGCGATCCAACTGCCAACTTCACTCACGCTTTTACCCTAACCTGGAAAGAATTAATTTCAGATGCCACTCAGAGAGTACTCGACATCAACTTTGATTGAAGAATCCATCCTGAGCTAGTTGCTGACGTGCCTGATCTCCTACATCCACATTGACAGGCGACAACAGGAAGACCTTGTTTGTGATCCGCTCAATACTGCCGCGACAACCAAACACCAGCCCTGCGGCGAAATCAATGATTCGCTTTGCGTCATTGTCATCGAGGTCACCTAAATTCATGATGACAGGAATTCCATCCCGGTATTCCTCGCCTATTCTGCGCGCATCGTTGTAGGAGCGTGGGTGGATAGTTTCAATGCGAGCAAAGTCGATACCGCGGGAGGCGGGGACATATGGCGGCACAGCGGCACGACTCGGGAGTTCTTCATCCCTGCGGATCGTGCGAACACCACGAGATTCAGGGATGGGACGCACTGAACGGCTTTGGGCGGGTTCGTCGTACTCGTAGTCCTCGGAGAACCCACGGCTCGAACGCGATAAGTCTCGCCCCTGCCTCGGTGCAGCGGGGTCCAAATATTCGTCGTGATACGAGTCGTCCTCGACTAGGCCAAGATAAACAGCCATTCTGCGCACTGCGCCAGCCATTTCCGGTCCTCCTCCTGCGCTCACGCGAGCAACTGACAAAATTTGAATGAAAACAGTTGACCCCATTGCTGGTGGCACATGTCCCCTCACTGCAGGTTACTGCACAGCGGGCCGCTCACCGAGGATCGCGCTACCAATTCGCACTTGTGTCGCACCATGAGCGATTGCTGCTTCGAGGTCAGAACTCATTCCCGCCGAAATTTCTACCGCCCATGGGAATTCCGCCGCGAGGCGCTCGGAATAAGTCTTAAGAGTTGTAAAGGCTTGCGCTGGGTCAATTCCCAGATCAGGATGCGGGGCCACGGCCATGACACCCCTAAGTTCTAGTGACTCTTGGGCGACCACCGCGCGCGCAATGGCCATGTATTCATCGGGATGAGCGCCCCCGCGACCGGTACCCAGCGAACTCGTGGGGTCAAGATTTATTTGAACAAAGGTCTTGAGAACCTTGTCCGCATTGTGTGATGCCCTGGCTAAATGGCTCACGAGTTCTAATCGATCGCACGTTTCAACGACTTGTGCCCAGCGAGCTATCGAATTGGCCTTTTTGCTTTGGATCTGGCCGATCATGTGCCAGGTGACATTGGGACCGCAGTCCACGGCCTTTGTCTTTGCTTCCTGGTCTCTGTTCTCTGCCACCTGAAAGATTCCAAGTTCATTGAGAATTCTTACATCGCTGGCAGGATAAGTCTTGGTGACCACGATCAAATCTACGTTGCTACGACCATTCAACCGGCATGCTTGGTCAATTCGCTCGCGAGCGTCTTGGAGGCCTCGACTAATTTCTAATGTTCGAATTTCATGCGCCGCGCGGTCCTCATCCAACTGTGTCACGCGCTCGCACCTCCAATTCGAATAACTAGACCCTGACGTCCGGTGACATTGTTGCGACGGTATGAAAAGAGTTCCTCACTGTTTTCAAATGTGCAGCCACCTGCGATTTGAGTTGGGATTCCAGCGACGGTCAGTGCCACAAAGAGCCCCTCTCTCACATCTATCCCACCCGCAAATGCAAGGGCAGCACGTGCAACGTCTGGGGCGCATGACTCAGTTACGGTATGAATGCGCTCCTCTTCCACCTTGTAGCAGCCCCCGCAAATGGCAGGACCAATAACGGCCTGAAATTTCGTGGCACCCAACGACCGCAACTGGGCCAGTGTGGCGCCCAGAACGTCAGCACACAAGCCCTTCCACCCACAATGAACTGCCGCAATTGCGACTCCCGATTCGGGTCCCCATGCATGAATTCCAACTGTTGCGCAATCAGCCCCCAGGGCCACTAGCCCCAATGTGTCAGAGGTGGTGATGAGCGCATCTACTTCACCAGCTTGTCCCCCCGAATCAACGAACGCATGTGATGATCCATGAACTGGGGCCATATGGACCAAGTGCTCACTGCTCAGGTCAACCACCGCGGCCAGCGACGCTCGATTCTCCATTACCGCTGCAAGGCTGTCACCAACGTGGTCAGCCAGATTCGCCTGATCAAATGGGCCACGACTTACTCCACCCAAACGACCAGTGACCGCCCAGAATGCTGGACGGCCACTAGGTGCCAGTGGCGCAAATTCGCCGCTGGCAAGGGGAAGAACCATTTACTTCAAGAAATCGGGAACATCTAGGTCATCCTCGGTGTCCTCGAAGACGATCGTTTTAGGTTGCTGCACACCACGACCAACAGCGGGGATCTCGCCCGTACCGACGAATTCATCAGCCACGCGCGCCGAGACCTTTTTGGCAGGAGGTTCTCCGCCATCGAATCCGGCAGCAATGACGGTGACCCTGACTTCATCGCCGAGTGTGTCGTCGATAACGGCACCAAAAATGATGTTTGCGTCAGGATGAGCAGCATCAGCCACAAGGCGAGCCGCCTCATTGATCTCGAAAAGACCAAGATCGCTACCACCTGAAATGGACAACAGCACGCCGTGAGCGCCGTCAATCCCAGCTTCGAGCAGTGGGCTCGAAATGGCCTTTTCAGCAGCTTGCATCGCACGGTCTTCACCTCGAGCAGAGCCAATGCCCATCAATGCCGAACCCGCAGAGTGCATGACACTCTTCACGTCAGCAAAGTCAAGGTTGATGAGACCGGGGGTAGTGATCAAGTCGGTGATTCCACTGACACCCTGCAGCAATACATGGTCTGCTTGACGGAATGCGTCAATGACTGAAATCTCGCGATCGGCCAATGAGAGCAACCTGTCATTAGGAATAACAATGAGCGTGTCGACCTCTGCACGGAGATCCTCAACACCTTGGTCAGCCTGGGCTTGACGCCTGCGACCTTCAAAGCCAAATGGTCGGGTCACCACACCGATGGTGAGTGCGCCCAGCGACCGAGCGATTTTGGCAACAACGGGTGCGCCACCTGTACCGGTGCCACCACCCTCTCCGGCAGTCACAAAGACCATGTCAGCGCCGCGAAGCACTTCTTCGATCTCCTCAAGATGATCCTCAGCCGCTTTCTTACCCACCTCGGGGTTGGCGCCGGCGCCGAGTCCCCTTGTGAGTTCGCGACCTATGTCGAGCTTCACGTCCGCGTCACTCATCAGAAGGGCCTGAGCATCGGTGTTGATTGCGATGAACTCAACGCCTTTGAGTCCTACTTCGATCATCCGGTTAACGGCGTTTACACCACCACCACCGATGCCTACAACTTTGATTACTGCCAGATAGTTCTGTGGAGCCGCCACGGCCGCTCTCCTTTTCCGTTCATGTCGGTGGAAGGGGGTCCACCGAACTCCTCAGCCACAAACCCTCAACCTCAACAAGAGGCTGAGCAATTGGTTCGCTCATGGCCGCGCGGACCTTAAGGGTTACAACCGCCAAAGCGCAAGGCGAGATGGCCAAATTTTTAAATTTTTTTCAAAAAAGGTGCGTTTTCCCCTATAAATAAGTTTCGCCGTGAATAACTATTCCGCGTGTCTGCGACCCTTAGGATTTTTTTGGGCCCTTTTCATTAGTCGTTGTGGGCAACTCAGGAGCACTGACATCGTAGATTTCCGCCCTGCGAGTGAGCAACGCTTCTAGTACTTGAGACTTAAATTCGGGTTCATCGGAGCTGCCCCAGCGAACAGTAGAACCTGACCGAAGCGTTAGTTCGACGCCGTCTCGTGAAGATGCATCCATTGCCGCGACCTTGGTGCGAATTGATTCAGGCAGTGATTGATACACCTGTATCGCAGCAATAAGTGCATCGCCTTGTGCATTCACTCGGGGTAAGCCCTTCAGCACGGCAGCGTCTGCGGTGGGCAAATCAAATACAACACCCGAAGTATCAACGGCAAAGTTTGTTCCCTGCACAACAACTCTGGCAACCGCCTCACGAGGTTTCACCGCGATAACAACCTCATTGGGCCATCCTCGACGCACCTCGACCGAATCAACCCACGATAGGTTAGCCACAGCCTGTGCTGCGCCTCCCGCATCAACCCAGGCAATGGGTTCACCCTGGATGAGCGCCGCCGTTCGAATGACTTCAGCCACCTGAGCATCGGCGAGAATGCCACCATCAGTGGAAACGGCTCGCACCTGATCTATGGCAAATATCGATGAAAACCACACCGCCCAAACGAGTGCCGCCGAGGAAATCACGATTAATGGAACCGCGACCCACCACAGTTTTTTCCGCTTCTTCTTGAGAACATACGCCTCAAAGGAGTCGTGACTATCGGTCGCATCGTCCGCATCAGAGGACGAACTAGCCTTTCTCAACTTGGTGGTAATCATGTCAATCAAGCACCTGGAGAATCTTGCTGGTCTCTGAGAAGTTCTACCACCTCGGAGGCAATGAGGCCTATATCGCCAGCGCCCAGTGTCATGACCATGTCACCCGACTGGGCTCCAGAGACCAAGTGTCCTGCGACCGCTGACCACGAAGGCTCAAAAATCACCTGCTCGGGATCGAGGGGAACATTGCTCGCCATGGTCTGCCCACTCGCACCCGGAATCGGTTGTTCACCCGGTGCAAATACCTCTAGTACGACTACCTTGTCAGCGAGTCCAAGAGCCTCACCGAACTCCTTGGTGAACATTGCTGTTCGGTAATAGTGGTGAGCTTGGAATGCAATGATTAGTTTGCCTTCCCCCACCACTTCTCGCGCCGCGGTCAACGTGGCTGAGATTTCCGTGGGGTGATGGGCGTAGTCGTCATATACACGGACGCCATCGATATTTCCCTTGAAGTCAAATCGCCGACGCGTTCCGCTGAAAGCTTCAAGCCCAACTCGAATTTGCGTGGCTGGATAACCCAACCCCAGCATCGCGACAAAAACTGCTTGTGCGTTAAGTGCATTATGAATTCCAGGCACCTGTAAATGAATCAGCCCCTGACGAACTCCGTCGTGGACTGTGTCAAATTCCCATCCCATGTCATTCGCGCGCGCATCGATCATGCGGTAGTCGGCATGATCAGATTCACCGTAGGTTCGGACTTCCACTCCCAGAGAAATCGCACGCTGTGCCATGCGCATCGCACCTGGATCGTCGGCGCAGACGACCACAAATCCGCCGCGCGAACCCACTCCTTGAGCAAATTCCACAAAAGCATCCTCGATTGCATCGAAGGTCCCCCAGTGATCTAAGTGATCTGGTTCAACGTTCGTGACTATGGCTATTTTGGGTTCCAAATAAAGAAATGCACCATCGCTTTCATCAGCTTCTACTACAAAAATATCGCCCGACCCTAGATGTGCATTAGCACCAGACTCATTCAACTCACTGCCGATGGCGAATGAGGGGTCAACTCCACAGTGCTGCAAGGCGACGGTGAACATAGATGTGGTCGTGGTCTTGCCGTGGGTTCCTGTGATTGCGATGCCGGTGAATCCATGCATGATGGACGCCAATGCCTGCGCTCGGCTCAGAATGGAGATTCCCAGTTCCTTTGCCCCCACGCGTTCGACGTGGGACTGGGGAATTGCCGTTGAAACTATAAGAGTGTCAATTCCATCAAGATGAGTTTGATTGTGTCCGACATTCGCGGATACTCCCACTGCTCGGAGAGCAGCGAGCCTGCGCGAGTCTTTAGCATCACAACCAGAAACCTGCACCCCACGAGCGGCCAGAATTCGAGCTATGCCTGACATTCCCGCGCCACCAACTCCAACGATATGTGTGCGCCCGAGCTCGCTGATTGGGATCGCGGGGTGTGAACTGTTCATTGACTTATAGGACCTTTCTGAGGACTATCAAACGCTAACGCCCAGCGTGCTAATTCCGCTGCTGCGCCACGATGTCCGAATACTCGAGTTGATTCAGACATTGATTCGAGTCGAGATGGGCTAACCATGAGTTCTGCGATGTTTGACACTATCCAGTTAGAGTTGAAATTCTGATTTGAGCACATGATGGCCGCCCCGTGCTCAATCAACGCCTGCGCATTTCGTTCCTGCTCACCATTCCCAATGGGCAATGGAATGAATGCACTGGGCATTCCGACCGCAGCAATCTCGGCAACAGTCATCGCGCCCGCTCTGTTAATTGAGAAATCTGCTGCTGAGTACGCCAATTCCATCGATGCAATGTAAGGCAACGGCCTATACACCGCTGGGCCGTCACTGTCCGGAATTTTGGGCAATTCATTGTTGATTCCAACGGCGTGCAAAATGCTGATGCCGCGTGCCAGTAATTCGGGAGCTGCTTGCGTTACTGCGGCATTGATTGCATGTGCACCTTGCGAGCCTCCAAAAATAAGAAGTACTGGACCGGTAGGAGGGAGGTCAAAGTGTTCGCGAGCTGCACCTCTGAGTTGACTTCGATTGAGATCAGAAATTTGCTGTGAAAGAGGCATTCCAATGACTTTTCCGCCAGGAATGACATCGGGATAGTTCAAAGCCACTTCCGATGTAAATCTGGCTCCAAGACGATTGGCCAGTCCTGCGGTTGAGTTTGCTTCGTGGACAATGATTGGAATCTTGAGTGATCGTGCCGCTAAGTATGCTGGCGCACTCGCATAACCGCCAAAGCCAACAACAACGTCAACTGACTGAGAACGAAAAAATAACTTAGCCGCTCGCACAGATTTCGACATTTGAATGGGGAAACGTAACGCGGCCAGGTTTGGTTTCCGAGGAAATGGAACCGCTGGAATTGTGACTAACTCAAATCCGCTTCCCGGAATCAGTTCACGATCCAAACCTCGGTCTGTTCCTAATATTGTGCACCGAACAGTCGGGTCCACCGACTGAATTGCCCGGGCTGTATTGAGGGCTGGATAAATGTGACCCGCTGTTCCACCAGCAGCCAGGACAACATGCATGTGTTACCGCCTGCGCATTGCCGCCGCGGTGGCACGGCGTCTCAGCGCTTTGCGGGCGCCAGGCTCATTACGCGCACAGGCTAGGAGCATTCCTATTGCTATGAGAGTCGGCACCAGTGATGACCCGCCGTAGGAGACGAGCGGCAAAGGGACTCCCGTGACGGGAAGGAGCCCCAGAACTGCTCCGATGTTGATCACAGCTTGTATGACAATCCAGGAACCAACACCTGCTGCGGCAAGTCTCACAAAGGGCTCCACAGAGTTTCGACTAAGCCGGAAAATTGCAAACGCTAGGAGCGCAAAGAGCGTCAGGACCGCAAAAGTACCGATCAATCCGAGCTCCTCACCGATCACCGGGAAAATGAAGTCGGTGTGAGCCTCGGGTAGCGAGCCCCACTTTTCCCTGCTCGCGCCTAGCCCAACACCCCAGATGCCACCCGTGCCCAGTGCATACTGGCCTTGGGTCACTTGCCATCCGAACCCAAGCCTGTCTGCATCGGGATTGAGCCACGTGGTGATTCGTTCCATGCGATAGGGCGCAGCCAGAGTCAAGAGCCAGACGGCAAAGAGTCCGAAGCCACCAAATAGAGCAAACAATCGGAATGGCACTCCCGCCGCAAAGAGAATCCCACAGAGAATGGCCGCCAGCATCAGGGTGTTTCCAAAGTCGCCCTCTAAGAGCACCAGAATCATCATGAGACCTGCTACGGGCACCACTGGTATCAGCACATTCGACCAAGTTGGGGTCCTCCTGTTTTTTCGCGACAAAACTTCCGCACCCCAAATAATCAAAGCTAACTTGGCAAACTCACTGGGCTGCAACCTAAAAGGCCCGAATATGTCGATCCAGTTTCTCTGCCCCGCGACTTCAACGCCGATGATTAGGACCAGGATCAGTAACGTGAATGCAATCGCGAGAAATACCCATGCTGTGTGTCGCCAAAACTGGATCGACGTGCGCGCCGCTAAGACCAATGCGACGACCCCGCCAACTGCAAAAAGCGCTTGACGTTGTACCAGAGTGTAAGCGGAGCCATAAATTCGAACACTTTCAATGGTTGATGCGGAAAGTACCATCACAAGTCCCAGACCCAGCAAGAGCATCGTGGCGCCCATGATTAGGTAATAGGTACTGAGCGGGTGATTCAGTAACAGGCCAATTCGTGAGTTATCGAATTTTTCAGCAATGGTGGGATCAGTTTCGCTAACACGGCGCTTGCCCAAACGGGGAATATGAAACTTGGTACTCATGAATTAATTTCCACCACCGGGCATTGCGCTTTCGAGGCTCGCAACTGCCTGTGAAAATGAGTTGCCACGATGTGCGTAATCCGTGAACATGTCCCATGACGCACACCCCGGTGCAAGCAAAACGGTGTCCCCTGGCACGGCCCTCTCGTGCGCAATTTCCACGGCTTGCCTCATGGCACTAGTTTCTCTAGTGGCCAGTGTGATTATTGGGACATTTGATGCGTGTCGAGTTAATGCTTCCTCGATCAACGGGCCGTCCGTGCCCATAAGGATGACTGCTTTGATCCGATCTCCCGTTTTGCGCACTAATTCATCGAAATTTTGCCCTTTGGCTAAACCTCCTGCGATCCAAATAACTGATGAATAATTCATCAACGAAGTCTCGGCCGCATGGGCATTAGTGGCCTTGGAATCATCCACATAAGCGACTCCATCAAGTTCCCGCACGAGAGCAATTCGATGGCCCGCGGGTTCAAATTCCTGGAGGCCTGTTCGGATCGCACTAGGAGTCACTCCTCCTACGTCCACCGAATCTGAGGCCCCTGGCTCCACGCGGGAGGTGCCGAATGCGCGCGCTAGTCCGGCCGCGGCAAGTGCATTCTGCGTATTGTGGGAAGCCGATGGGTGAATATCTGAAACGAGGGCAAGTTCCTGGGCAGCATCTCTGCGATTGGGAATGAAAGCTCGATCAACAATTGCTCCGTCAACGACTCCGAGCATGCTTAAACCGGGAATGCCCAAGGTGAATCCAATGGCGCGGGCACCTTCAATGACGTCGGCATTTTCCACCATCGCAATGGTCCGAGGATCAGCGTCGTTGTAGATAGCCGCACACTGGGTGTTCGTGTATATCCTGGCTTTGGTTTCCGCATACGCATCAAAGCCAGCAAAGTGATCCACATGATCAGGCGCAAGATTCAAGCACACCGACGCGAATGGACTCATGCTGTGAACAAATGGGAGTTGTGGTGCACCCACTTCTATGGCAATAGCATCAAGTTCATCATGCATGACAACATCGACAAGTGAATTCCCAATGTTTCCAGCCGCCACCGTGCGATATCCACTTGCTCGAAGCATGGACTCAAGCATGAGAGTAGTTGTCGTCTTACCGTTGGTGCCAGTAATACACAACCATTGAGCAGCGTTTAAACGCGATCGTAACCGCCAAGCCAACTCCAGTTCACCCCAAACCGGGATATCACGCTGAAACGCTTGACGATGAAAAATATGGTGCGGCTCAAGACCCGGAGAGGTGATAACAAGGTCTAAACGCTGGTCAGGTAGTTCGGCGACACCAAGGAAGACATGCGCTCCCAGAGACCCCAGAATCCCAGATCGCTCTTGCTGTTTCTCACCATTTTGAGAATCAATAATGTAGACCGAAGCGCCCAATTGCATCAGCGCATCCGCACACGAAAATCCGGCGATTCCGACCCCAAGAACCCCAACGCGCAGGCCTGACCAATCCGAATCGCGGGCAAGTCCTGCGACGGATGACTCAACACTCATGCGCGAACCCATTCGGCATAGAAGATTGTTAAACCTGCGCCTATGCATAGACCTTGAATAATCCAAAAACGCACAACAATTTGAATCTCCGGCCACCCAAGCATCTCGAAATGATGGTGCAATGGAGCCATGCGAAATACTCTCTTACCAGTCAATTTGAACGAGCCAACCTGAGCAATTACGGAGAGCGTCGTAATGAGGAACAATCCTGCTATCAAAGGGAGAAGCAACTCAGTCCGAGTAAGAATCGCAAGCCCTGCAATGCCGCCACCCAATGCAAGAGAGCCTGTGTCTCCCATGAAAATACGCGCTGGGGCGGTGTTAAACCAGAGGAATCCAAAACTTGCACCGGCGGTCGCCGCTGCCACCATTGCTAGGTCGAGTGGATTTTGCGTGTTGTAGCAAAACTCCGTGACTTCAAATGCACAGTTCTGCCCGTACTGCCAAATGGCGAGCAAAACGTATGCGAGAAAACTCATGATTGCTGCGCCGACAGCGAGTCCATCGAGTCCATCCGTCAGATTGACTCCGTTTGTCGTCGCGGTTACAAGAAACCAGACCCACAGCAGGAATAAGCCCAGAGGCAGCACAATTGAGGTGTCGCGAACAAATGAAATGGCCATCGAAGCAGCGGTGTTTCCTGCTTCATCAGGAAATTGAACAGATAGATAGGCAAAAGAAAAGGCAACTACGGCTTGGCCAATGAGTTTGGTTCGCGCTCTCAAACCGGTGCTGCGCTGCTTGAATATCTTGAGATAGTCATCGGCCATGCCGACGAGCCCAAGTCCAACCATTAAATAGAGCACCAGGAGGGCGGAAGCTGAAACTGGGCGCCAAGTAATGAGGTGGGTCAGGAAATACCCACCCAACACGGCCACAAGGATGGCAACTCCTCCCATGGATGGAGTACCTCTTTTGCCTTCATGCGCCGGATACAACTCGCCTTCGCTCGAAGCGCGAATAGCCTGAGAATAACCATGCTTACGCAGGAAATTTATTAATAGTGGCGTACCCAGAAAGGAAATGAGGGTGGCGATTGCGCCAGCAATCACAACGAGCCTCATGAGTTGCCTCCCTCTCGTGGATCAGGCAGAACAGCGTTTTCTGTCGAAGGCCTAAAGGCCGGACCGCCTGTGACTTTACTGAGGTTCCCAGTGATCAAAGCTTCTGCCACGCGATCAAGGCCAATGGATCGAGACGCTTTGATCAAAACGATATCTCCCGGGAGCAACTGTTCTTCAAGGAAATCAATCGCCTGGTCAACGGTTTCAACCCAATGTGATTCATCACCCCATGACCCTTCTTGTGATGCCGCCAAATGCGTTATTTTCATTTGCGTGCCAACACACAATAAATGGGAAATATCGAGTCGAACGGCTAGGCGTCCGAGCGAATCGTGCTCCTCGCGAGCCAAAGGGCCCAATTCCAACATTGGTCCAAGCACAGCCCAAGTCCGGCGCTCATCAGCCATGCTCGCCAAAGTCTTCAAGGCGGCACGCATGGACTCAGGATTGGCATTGTAGGAATCGTTGATTACCGTGATGCCTGCCGCCGTTTCTGTCACTTCCATCCGCCACTTGCTCACTTGATCAATTTCACCTAATAACTCACATGCACGGGAGATGGGCACCCCCGCAACGACAACGGCAGAAATAGCGGCCAATGAATTACTCACATTGTGCTCACCGCGCAACTTAACGTGAACAGCTTCAGAATGGGTTCCGTAAATTAACGTATAACTCGAAGTTGCATTCGAATCAACCCTGACATCCGTAGCACGAAAATCACTCTGTACCGATTCACCAAAAGTAACGACGTTGGCGTGGGTCGATTCCGCCATTTGCGTTACGTAGAAATCGTCGGCATTAAGTATCGCAGATGCAGTAGGGCTCAGCGCCCTAATCAGTTCGCCTTTGGCCTGTGCAATTGCCTGCGTGCTGCCCAGAAGCTCCATGTGGGCACTGCCAACATTTGTCACGACCCCAATGTCAGGGACGGCAATAGATGCAAGAGACTCAATGTGACCAAGCCCCCGCATACCCATTTCAAGCACGAGATATTGGGTCTCTGAATTTGCACTTAGAATTGTAATTGGCATGCTGACATCTGTGTTCAAGGAACCTTGTGGGGAGACGGTTTGGCCGCATTTACTCAAAATTCCTGCAATTAGATCTTTCGTCGTGGTTTTCCCGCTGGACCCAGTCACCGCAATGACGGTCGCCTTTAATTTTGTTAACCGCGCCCACCGAGCAATTTGCCCCAACGCCACAATCGAATCAGGGACAACAAGCACCGGAAACTCGTGAGGAATGGGTCCTTGAAACGACTCATTAATAATTGCAAGTCCTGCTCCAGACAGTGCGACGTCGTTCAAAAAAAGGTGCCCATCGGTCCTCTCCCCCTTGATGGCCACAAATACTCCATCAGGGATCACCGAGTTCGAATCTGAAAAGAATCCACTGACCACCTTCTCTGACCAGCCTAAGTCCGAAATTTCGCGCGCCGAGGTGACTCGAGCCAATTCTGAGATAGTGAAATCAAACATTGTGCACCAACGTTCGAATCACATCAGCATCATTAAACGGGACCAGCTCACCCATAATTTCCATTGTCGACTCATGACCTTTTCCTAGCACCACAATCGCGCCGGCTGGCTCTGCGAATGTGAGCGCCAATCTAATGGCATTCTCCCGACCTGCGATGTCTCGAATCTCCGCAGTGGATGCACCCATTGCGCCAGCGGCAATAGTTTGGCGTATTTCAGCCGGGTTCTCAGTGCGTGGATTGTCATCAGTGACAATCACAATGCTCGAATTTTGGGCAGCAACAAGTCCCATTTCAGCGCGCTTGGATGAATCACGGTCTCCACCTGCACCGAGAACGACAACAATCCTTCCACGGTACCGGTCATGTAATCCAGTAAGGAATTCGGCTATTGCATCCGGTGAGTGGGCATAGTCCACGTATACATCGGCTCCGTTTAGCGTTGCAATGAGCTCACCTCTGCCCGGGACCCTGGCGCTCCCAACAGCAGCAGCAATTTCAGGAGAGTCGTAACCCAAGCGAGCGAGTAAAGCAACCGCGAGCAGTGCATTAGCCACGTTGATTTTTCCTGGCATGGACAAGTGCATTGGAGTCTGTGTCCCACGAATACTTGTCACCACGTATTGCCCTGATCCCACCCGAGCGGCAGTCCAATCCGCTCTTCCAGCAAGTGACACGCTTTCTGTGGGGATTTGTGCGCCCGTTATGAGTCGTTGCCCCCAACGGTCATCAATGTTGATGACACTTGAACGCGAATATGTACTGGAGAATAGGCGACTCTTCACATCGAAGTACGCCTCCATTGTCCCGTGATAATCCAAATGGTCATGTGAGAGATTGGTAAAACCCACAGCATCAAATATAAGACCATCAATGCGACATTCTTCCAACGCGATACTTGAGACTTCCATCACCACGAAATCCACTCCCATCGATTTCATGTGAGCCAAGGTTCGGAATAAATCAGGAGCTTCTGGCGTAGTGCGAGCATGTGGAATAAGTTCTTCATCAATAAATATTCCAAGCGTTCCAATCAAACCCACATGCCTTCCAGCAGCTCGGGCTCCGGCTGCCACCATGAATGCCGTAGTGGTTTTCCCATTCGTCCCAGTAATTCCGACAAGTTGCATGTCTTCTTCAGGCGCATGAAAAATTAGACGAGATGCCGGCCCAAGCAGCGAACGTGGGGACGGAGAAACTAAGACCGGCACCTGTTGATGCCCTATTAATTCAAGTCCCTCAGGATCAGTCAGGATTGCAACTGCACCAGACGCAAGAGCTTGAAGCACAAATTTGGCTCCATGAAAATTGCGACCCGGAATGGCAGCAAAGACATCCCCTGCTGTCACTGATTGAGAATTTAAGGAAATTCCATTAACCACAACGTCTGGAGAGCCAATGAGATCGCAATTTAACTTACTAGCAATGTATGCAGTCGTAACAACTGACGGCACACCCGATTCCACCATCACTATCCCCCGAATGTCAGGGCGAGCTTGGGTGCTTTCGCGCCTGTCGGTGGAATCTCAAGTGCACCAAGTGCATAACTTGTTACTTTTTTGAAAACGGGAGCCGCCAGTTCGCCACCATACCGACCCGCCTTCGGTTTCGAAATAAATACACCGACAACCAATCGAGGGTTATCTACTGGCGCCATTCCAATGAACGAGGCGATGACATCCTTGCTGTAACCCCCAGTGACTGAATTGACCACTTGGGCAGTACCTGTTTTTCCACCAACTCGGTATCCAGGAATTTTGGCATTAGTGGCAGTGCCGCCTTCTCCAACCACAGTTTCTAGCATGCTTCGAACTTGCTTGGCTGTTTCCCGCGTGACAACACGCGTCGTTTGCGGCGCTTCTGGCTCTTCAACACTGCCATCTGCGTGAATAATCTTTGAAACGAGCGAAGGCTCTACACGCAAACCATCGTTCGCGATGGTAGAGAAAACACTTGTTGCCTGTACAGCGTTCACGCTCAAGCCCTGGCCAAAGGCAATTGTCGGGAAGGACGTTGGTGACCAATCTTCATGGGCAGGTACAAATCCTTTAGTTTCACCTGGGAAATTAAGACCTGTTTCTTGGCCAATTCCAAATTTCTTGAGGTACTTGGAAAGTTTTTTACCGCCAATGCGTTCCGCCGCAAGGATCGTTCCAATATTATTTGATTTAGCCATGACCCCGCTGAGCGTGAGATTTAATGTGCCGTGCGCACTGGAGTCATGAAAGTCTTTGTCTCCTCGGCGCAAAACACCCGGGACTTTGATTGGGGTGTATGGCGTTGCGGCACCTTCATTGATGACTGCGGCCAAAGTCATCACTTTGCTTGTTGAACCAGGTTCAAATGCATCGGTGAGTGGACGATTGCTCAGATTGCGTTGGACACCTTGGGTTGGAAAGTTTGGATCAAAAGTTGGGGCTGTCGCAAGCGCCAAAATGCGACCACTCTGTGGATCCATCACAACAACGGTTCCATCACTCGCGCCTGAGCTCTGAACTGCTTCTGCAATTGCTACCTGCGCAACGTGCTGAATATCTCTGTCAAGAGTGAGCTGTATGTCGACACCCTGTTCAGCGTTTACTCTCATGGATGCGCCCGTGGGGATTGCCCGCCCGCCGGGACCTTTTTCAAATGTCAATTCACCAGGGGTGCCACCAAGTTGCTCTTCATAGGCATATTCATACCCTCCGAGTCCAGAGCCTTCCTCGCCAACAAATCCGAGGACGTTCGCGGCCAACTCCCCTGAGGGATAGATCCGACGTGAACTGTTTTCACTAAAAATGCCCGGTAAACGCAATTCAGATATCTGTTCCCAGGTGTCCGGTGTCACTTCTTTTGCGAGATAGATAAATCGACGCTCACCAGTGAGCCGGTCTGCCAAGATGTCAGCATCTGCACCAAGAATCGGGGCCAAGGCCTCAGCCACAACAGCTGGCTGATCAATCATGGTTTGATCCGCCGTCACATTCTTGGCATCCACGGTAATGGCAAGTGGCGCTCCTGAGGCATCGAGAATAGAGCCTCGTTGGGCGGGTATTTCAGTAGTTCTCAAGCGTTGGTCAAGGGCCGACGAAGCTAGTTCGCTTCCTCGAACCGCTTGTAGGTCAATCAGGCGCACACCAAAAACCATCAGCACCATGGTGGACGCAATCATGAGTGCCAACCCCCGCTTGGTGGAACTCCCAAGTCGGATGGGCTTGCTTGCGAATCCACTTGCATGAGATGTACGAGAATCGCGAAGCCTCGGAGGTGGAAGTTTGCGAGATGACACGAATCATTCCCCGTTTACTGAACCGGAACCGCGTCTAGGAGTGCATCCTCAGAAATAACTTCAGCCTTGATGACCGTTGGTTCAGTCCATTGATCCACACCTGCTTTTGCCTTTTTGCCTTTAGCGCCTACCAGCCCATTTTGCTGCCGCTCATTTGCCATGGCATCGGCAGCAGCCGGGTCATAGCCAACTCCGGGAGCCTCAGGTAAATCAGCGAGAGCAGGGTCCGTGACGGCTTCAGCAACCGTCGCGTCCGCTGGAGTAGCGATTTTTGCGCCCTCTGCCGCCTTGGGCTTTCCAAGAACTTTGCCATCTGTCACTCTGATGAATGCTGGTGCCGAACTGGGAACCATGCCTAATGCACGTGCCTGCTGCTCAAGGGAGGTGGGCGCCGCCAATGCCGCAACCTCTTCCGTCAAAGTAGCCTCTGCGCGCGACAATTCGGCCTGCTGTGAACGCAATTCACTGAGGGTGAACGCACCTTGGGCCAAGGTTGTATTGATTACTAGTACCGCCACACCGCCCAAACTCAAGATTCCCAAAAGGACAACGATGAATATTCCGCGGCTTGCCTTCTGCACTCGCATCGGCGAAACCAGACGAAGGTTTGCGCGTGCGCTCTTGCGAACCCCCTTCGTCGCGTACTCGGTAACTGATGAATCCCGGGCGTCAGCTAATGAATCAAGTTTGGGTGCTGCGCTCATGCCGCCACCTCCAATTTCGTCTTATCAGAGGAGCTAGGTCGAATCCGCTCAACAGCACGCAGACGCACAGATGCAGCGCGAGGATTTTCATCGATTTCTGAAGCAGATGCTTTCTCCGCCCCACGAGTGAGGATTTTCAACTCTGGTTGAGCGCTCTCAGGAATCACTGGAAGATCGCGGGGAACATTGGCCGTTGAAGCATCGAGAAATATTCTCTTGACAATTTTGTCTTCGAGTGATTGATAGGCCATCACAACGATCCGACCATGAAGCGCCACCGCCGAGATAGCCCTGGGAATTGCCCTCTCTAGTACATCTAATTCAGAGTTAACTTCAATGCGCAGAGCTTGAAATGTGCGCTTTGCGGGATTGCCTCCCGTGCGACGGGCAGCCGCAGGAATCGATTCGCGTACTAATTCAACGAGGCGTGCCGAGCGCGTAAATGGCTCCGATTCGCGCTCCCGAACAACTCGCTCAACAATGCGTTGTGCAAATTTTTCATCGCCATAATTTCGAAGAATCCGCACTAAGTGACCCGGTTCATATGTATTGAGCACATCTGCAGCTGTAATTCCCGTGCTTTGATCCATCCGCATGTCAAGTTCCGAGTCATATGAATAGGAAAATCCGCGCTCAACCTGATCAAGCTGCATTGATGAAACACCCAGATCAAAGAGAATTCCATGTGCTTCTGACATGCCATTTTCAGCGAGGACACGAGGGATTTCGTCGTAGACCGCATGAACAAGAATCGTTCGTTCGGCAAAGACCGCAAGGCGCTTCTCTGATAGGGCTAATGCACTCTTATCGCGATCAAGTCCAACCAAAGTGAGTCCAGGGAAGGTCCGCAGCGCTTGTTCAGCATGGCCTCCATGGCCAAGTGTTGCATCGACCAAAATCGCGTTCGGGTGCGAAAGTGCAGGTGCCAGCAACGCCAAAACGCGGTCTCGTAAGACCGGTATATGTTGCTGGGATTCGGACATGTTTTAGGCCCAGCTCCCGACGAGGAGGGACAGTAGATAGACAGAAACGCCCGTTGCAACGCCTGCAGCAACGACACTGGTGGCCGTGCGAACATTTCCTGAAATGGCAATGCTTCTGAGTGCCCTGGTGTTCAGGTAGTGATTTATTGTCGTCATATCCTTGTCTTTCCCTCGTGGAACACGATTCGCGGTCGGGTTCGATCCTTAATTTCTTGAACTTGGTTTACTTGTTCAGGTCCCCGCCCGCTTCGTTAAAAGCGGGTTCTGGCACCGGGGAAGTGATGTCAGCTGCGGAGCGGGTAGAGACCTCAACAAGCACGCCTCTCTATAAAATTCCCGGAATCACCTCCTCACTCAGATCAGAGAAGTTGTCTTCCTGACCCGCGAGGTATTGCTCCCAAGCGACTGCATTCCAAATTTCAAGTGTCGTTCCGTTCCCCACGACCATTACTTCGCGATCAAGGTCTGCGTACTCCCGCAATGTGGCCGGGATCATGACGCGCCCCTGCCGATCTGGGATTTCATCGGTCGCCCCTGAAAACAGGACGCGCAGATACGCCCTCACGGCTGAATCTGAACGAGATGCCTCACTCAACCGCTCTGCGTAACTGGCAAATTCTGCCGCTGGCCACACCACTATGGATCGCTCCTGGCCCTTGGTGAACACCAAACCAGCCGCTAATCCCTCACGGAACTTGGATGGAAGAACCAACCTGCCCTTGTCGTCGAGGCGTGGTGAATGGGTACCAAGAAACATTTGCCACACCCCTTTCTTGGGAAACTTTCGTCACATGGGTAACTCCCGGTGGCGCCACAATACTCCATTTCCCTCCACAGTCAACCCCTAAGACGCATTTTTTTGGGCGATTCCTCCACCGTCGCGGCGCAAAGGACTTTTTCATCGCGCCCCCTAGAGTGGCCTCGTGCGCATGAATCGGGCTCTCGATATTGGGAGGCTCCCCTTAGTCCTCGCTCTCGTTGTCGGGGTAGCCGTGATCGTGAGCAGTTGCAGCCAATCCACCGGATCGCAGGCTCCCACCGCACCAGCAATTTCGGCCTCGCCAGAAGCATCGCCAGAGGGCACCGAGCCTGAGCCGTCACCGACCTCAACCCCCTCACAAAATCCGTCGCCGGCGGATTCAGAAATCATTGCAGCCTCACTGTCCCCGCTGACCGGCCTGCCCCAAGAGGAACCCGCTTCAGTCCTCGTGGTCAAGCTCGACAACACTCGCAATGCCCTCCCCCATGCAGGCCTGAAATCGGCCGATCTGGTCTACATCGAAGAAGTCGAATACGGCATCACCCGACTTGCGGCAGTTTTCAGTTCACATGTTCCGCACAGAATCGGACCCGTTCGGTCCGCCCGAATCACCGACATTGATCTGCTGGAGCAATACGGCAGCCCTGGATTTGCATTTTCAGGCGCTCAGCGAA
>JAFMDS010000070.1 GCA_017857175.1 Candidatus Nanopelagicales bacterium
GGAGCGCAAAAGTATGTTGCTCTCACAGACATTCTGGGTGCCGAAGACGCCTTTGGTGATATGGACTTTAAGGTCGCAGGAACACGCAGCTTTGTCACGGCGCTTCAGCTTGATACCAAGCTTGACGGAATCCCCGCGGAGGTTCTCGCAGGTGCTTTGACTCAGGCACGTGACGCACGGTTGACAATCCTTGACGTCATGACCGAAGCCATTGATGCACCGGATGAAATGGCTACTACCGCACCCCGAGTCATATCAGTCAAGGTTCCAGTTGACAAAATCGGTGAGGTCATTGGCCCGAAGGGCAAGATCATCAACCAGATCCAAGAGGAAACTGGTGCGGATATCACCATCGAGGACGATGGAACGATCTACATTGGCGCCACCGATGGCCCCTCTGCTGAGGCTGCTCGCAACGCAATCAATCAGATTGCTAACCCAACGATGCCCGAAGTTGGAGAGCGCTACCTTGGTACGGTTGTTAAGACAACGACCTTTGGTGCTTTCATTTCATTGGTACCCGGTCGCGATGGACTTCTCCACATTTCAGAGGTCAAGAAATTTGCAGGCAAGGGTCGCATTGAAAACGTCGAAGAGGTTCTCAAAGTTGGTGACAAGATTCAGGTTGAGATCAAGGAAATTGATCAACGTGGGAAATTGTCACTGATCGCGGTTCCCGCTGATTCTGACAGCTCGAATAGCGCTGATTAGCCCGTATGAGTTCAGCAATTACTCTGCTAGCAGGGGCGGACGGCTCGCTCGTACGTCGGTCCGTTCTTGCTAATGGAGTTCGCGTCATCACCGAGTTCGTGCCGGGTGTTCACTCGGCAAGTATTGGTATTTGGGTTGATGCGGGTTCACGTAATGAGCAGGGTGCGCATATGGGCGCAGCACATTATTTGGAACATTTGTTATTTAAAGGAACCAATGCGCGATCCGCGCTTGATATTTCTTCTTCCATTGAGGCAGTGGGTGGCGATATCAATGCGTTTACCAGTAAAGAGCACACGTGCTATTACGCCCGTGTTTTGGCTGAGAATCTGCCACTGGCGATTGACGTTTTGTGCGATGTCGTCACCGACGCGCTTCTGAACGCCGAGGATATTGAGGCCGAGCGCGGTGTCATCCTCGAAGAAATCGCAATGGTCGACGACGATCCAAGTGACCTCGTGCATGATCATTTTGCTACTGTCTTATTCGGTGATACCCCGCTTGGGAGACCAATACTGGGAACCCAGGAGACCATACTTGGCATTTCCCGCGACTCAATTGTTGATTTTTATCGGAGTTACTACCAACCAGAGTCGCTCGTTATCTCCATCGCGGGCAACGTGGATCATGACCAAGCTGTCGTGTTAGCCGAACGCGCACTCCTTCGAGCAGAGACCGCACATTTCCAGCATCGTGGTGAACGCACTCCAACGATTGCAGCCGAATCTCAACTGGCGCAATCCAAGATAGACAACCGTCCAACTGAACAGGCCCATGTAGTCATGGGTGGTCCAGGCTTAGTAAGAGGCGATGAGCGCCGATTCACTGCTGCCGTGTTGTCCACCATATTGGGTGGAGGCATGAGCAGCCGACTCTTCCAGTCAGTGCGAGAGAGGCGTGGCCTTGCCTACTCCGTCTACGCATATTCACAGGGATTCAGAGACAGCGGGATCTTCGGTATTTACGCTGGCTGTTTACCCAGCAAACTGGACAGCGTGCTTGACGTTTGCCATGAAGAACTTCAAAGTTTCTTGCGGGATGGAGTAAGCGATCTTGAATTGACTCGCGGCAAGGGTCAGGTCAAAGGCAGTACTGTCCTTGGGCAGGAAGACACGAGTTCACGCATGAGTCGGATCGGAAAGGGCGAGCTTTACGGCGACCCATTGCTTTCCATGCCGGAGGTATTAGGAAAAGTCGAAGCTGTCACGGCTGATGATATTAATATTCTTTCCAGTGAACTGCTGTCGAATCCACTAGCCTTGAGCGTGATTGGGCCTTACGATTCCATCGAAAATCGCCCAGGATATTTAGCCGTCAACGCAGGAGTGTGAATTGATGTCACGGTCACCAAGTGCTCTTCCCGTCAGGGTCGGAGTTATTGGTGCGCGTGGACGCATGGGCAAAACCGTCTGCGAGGCGGTCAAGGGTGACTCTGAATGTGAATTGGTCGCCGAGCTGGACCTGGGTGACTCCCTTGACCAGTTGACTCAGCAGCGCGTCCAGGTCGTTGTTGACTTCACGAGTCCCGATGTGGTGATGGACAATATTGCTTTTTGCATCAAATCTGGGATTAACGTGGTTGTTGGGACCTCTGGCTTCACCGCTGAGCGCATGGCTGAAGTGGAACTGTGGCTCGCACAACGCAATAGTGTCAAAGTTCTCATCGCTCCAAACTTTAGCGTTGGTGCGGTACTCATGACCGAATTTGCTGCAATGGCTGCACCGTACTTTGAGTCTGTCGAGATTGTTGAGTTACACCATCCCGAGAAACTTGATGCGCCGTCTGGCACATCGATTCACACGGCTGCAAAGGTTGCCAAGGCTCGAGAACATCTTGCTCAGTCGCCAGATGCAACCCTTGAAGAATCCATGCAGGCTCGAGGCGTGTTCGTCAACGGAATACCCATTCATTCACTTCGCGTTCGCGGCTTGATGGCGCACCAAGAGGTAATTCTGGGTGGAGTCGGCGAGACTTTGACAATTCGGCATGACTCAATGGCTCGGGAATCCTTCATGCCAGGGGTATTGCTGGCGATCAAGGAGATTGATCACCTATCAGGTCTGACCGTGGGACTGGCACCTTTGCTCCTTGGGCCCTGACATGCGCCTGCTGCGCGACATCAAATTTTGGGTTGTTCTCCTTACTCTGGCTTGCTTCATCTACGCGGGTTTTGCCCTATGGCGCGCATGGGCAGTGTTCCAATCGGGGGATTTAACTGTTCAACTTCTTGCAGGCGCCATTGTGATCATTCCGGTTCTCGGGTGCCTATTGGTTTTGCGAGAGTTGAGATTTGGAATGGTAATGCAGAGCATGGGTCGGCAGCTGGCTCTCGAAGGGGGGTTACCAGAACGGGACTTTGCTCGAGACTCTACGGGCAGGGTGAATCAAGATTTGGCCGATGCGTACTTCTCAACATTGAGCCATTTGAACGATTCCACCAATTGGCGTGATTGGTATCTCATCGCCATGGCCTATGAAGATTGTCGTGACAGGAAAAGGGCCCGCAGGTCTATGCGAACGGCGGAGAAACTATTTCGAATCGAGCCAACGCTGTAAGAGTGATTTTTTCATTTGATAGTTCTCTTCGGTGAATATTCCGTCAATGCTTCCAATGAATATATGTGTCATTACAAGCTCGAGACTATTGGTGCTCATTGCAAGGTGTCGTGTGCGCAACCTGAGAGGCAGCCCGTACAGGCGGCTAGACAATTCTTCAATTTTGGCGATGTCATTCCATGGAATGGCTCGGGTAGTCAGCAGTCGAATTATCTTGCAGCCCGCATCATTCACATAGGTCCCAAGCATCCAACCGCGAAAGACTAAAACTGCAAAAGTTGCGATGCCAAACCCCAACAAAATTGAGGCTCCAAGGTCACCGGAAGAAGTGAGATAAACAATAGAGATAGCAGCGATGCCTACGAGATTTAGCGTCAAGAGAATCAATAGCGTCAGACGGACAAGGCCCCGATGTCCGATGCGCAAATAGCGCAGTTGTTCAGCAATTCTCACTTCAACATCGCTCTTCCAGACATTGCGAAAGATTGGTTTTTGAAACTGCGGTTCGGGCATCAGGCCATCCACCCAAACCATCTAGCAAGGCCAGTAGATAGTGCAGCGAGCACCACCACGAGTAGGAACGGTGCCCTGAAGGCAAGAGCGATAAACGCGACGGCTAATCCAAGCACCCGAGCGTCGACCGTAACGTTGGATCCATCGGCAAATGTTTCAACGGCTACGAGTGCTGCGAGGAGTGATACAGGGAGCAGGCCGGTCATGCGCCGAACTGATTCCCGTTCCAGCAGGCTATGGGGGAGTACATACCCCAAAAGTTTCTCGAGGTAGGTGCCCAATGAAGCGATCAGAACGATTGGCCACATGGCTATTGGTCCATTCGATCTAGGTGCCCAGACGTATGGCTGCGTCCCCAAATAAGGCTTGCAGCTACGGCAACGAGAGCGCTACATAAAACTGGTAGACCTGGTTTCAGTACGGGAATAAGTAAGAATGCAACGAGTGCGCTCACAATTGCTACGGTCCACATTTTCTGGTTCTCAGTGCGTGAGTTGGACGTGAGCCGGGGCCAGAGCAAGGCGAGAAATCCTGCCGGTATCGCTGCGTCGAGCCCAAACATTCCCGGATCTGAAAGATTTGATGCTCCAAGAGCTCCTAGTGCCGTCCCAATATTCCACAGCACATAAACACTGAGACCAGTTGCAAAGAATGCCCGCCGTCGATCTTGTACATTTGCCGAGTATCGGATTGTCATGCCGGTCGACTCGTCAATTGTGAGCAGTGCGGCAGCAGGTACGGCGCTACGCCGTAAATTGAGTCTGGGTGACAGAGAGAGTGCATAGAGTGAATTTCGTGCACCCAAGAGTAGGGCCGTGGCTATGGCTACAAATGCGCCACCGCCGGCACCAATGACACCGACCAGCGCGAACTGCGACGCACCGGTGAACATAAAGAGTGACAGAGCTTGAGTTTGAGCAATGCTTAAACCACTGGCAATAGATATTGCTCCAAATGACAGGCCGTATGCGCCTGTGGCTAAACCAATTCCAAGGGCATTGACGTGAATGTCCCTGTTCGTGTGGGCAAGATGTTCACCAGGAACATGCGGGTGAGGTAGGTGCG
>JAFMDS010000033.1 GCA_017857175.1 Candidatus Nanopelagicales bacterium
ACTGTTGGGTGTTGGCACCCTGGAACTGTTGGGTGTTGGCACCCTGGAACTGTTGGGTGTTGGCACCCTGGAACTGTTGCGCGTTCCCGTTGAGTTGAGTCACGCCATTACCAGCTCTTCGACCATTGCGTGAATTTGTGGTCGTCCCATTGAGCGCTTTATCTGTGCAGTTGGCGTCCCCTCTTTGAGAATTCCCAACACGGTTCTGGAGACTCGTGCCAACCCATGCTTCAAAAATATCGGCATGCAGGGTTGTTGCGGCGCCACTTGCCAGAGTCACCCCTGCGCCTCCTGTTGCCGCAGCTGCATATTGGGCTTGCAGAGTCACCTCAGGTACGCGCACAGGGTGAGTTGAGGGACACTCGGGGCGTCCACTAGTGCCCGTGGTTGATGCCACAAGGTGCGACGCATGATCGGCACTGTCCAAGCTTGTTCCATCCCAGCAGTCTCCGAACTTCACTTCTGCCACCAAGCGCGCTCCACCTTCACAAACCGGGACATTAGCCAGGGTTGAACTGAATGTTGTTTGACCGCCCGCAGTGCAACCCCAGCGTGCCGTCGAGTCGGTACGTCCTGTGACTGCCATGAATCCTTGGGGGAAGGCCGTGACATTGCCTCCAAGTCGGGCATAGCGAGCGCGCAGCATTGTTGGCTCGACGAGAACATCGTCTTGGTAGAGAGCGGGGAACCAATAAGCGGACAGATCGTTTTGATCGCCGCAGGTGGTGCCGCCGGAGAGCAGAGATGCTCCTGTCGAACTCTCATTGGTTGTGGTGTTGCCAAAGAATTGATGGAGATGACTCGTCATCGCCATACCAGGCATCACGATCGGGTCAAAGCGACCCGAGTGGCTGAAATCGCAGGTGACAGCAAAACTGTTGCCAGCACCGGCTCGAGTCTGCGTCCCCTGATTCGCACCTGAATTCGGTGCGGCACTTGCTGTTGCCATTCCTGCTGCAAGAAGTGAGACCGTTGCACCGGTGAGCACTACTGCCTTGATTACTTTTTTCATACTAACTCCTCAAGTAATTTTTCCTATTGACGGCACTCTGTGCTGTGAGTCTGGGAAATGCCTGACTTGAGGCTGTGAATTTACTGTGGATCTAATCGAAGTATCTAATCAGTGACTTCGATGTGAATCACGGGATTGCGTGAAGGTTCCACCCATTGAAGCAGTTCTTTCATGACGGATTGCTTGACCGCAATGCACCCTGCTGTCTTTTTACCATTTGTCACGTGCAGAAAGATGCCACCGCCACGCTGAGTGTTTGCAGGCTCACTCGTTCTCCGAATCCCATTCGCACCCGACGTAATTTTCCCTGGGGGCAGATTGAAATCCAAAATCAATGAGTAGTTGTACTGAACCCCGTAGTAATTTAGGCGCTCAACAAATTGCCCATAGCTTTTCCAAGATTTCTTGACAGTTTGAAAGATGTTGTAGGTGCTTGGAAACTTTGGGTTATAAGTCCACGCGTCATACTCTCTAATTTTTTTATAGGGAAGTTTGCTGCCAGGATTTTTCTTGGTGCCAAACGCTGAAACGAGACTATAGGCACCTGTTGGTGTTTTACCCGTGCCTTGTACTCGATTATCTCCTGGGACTAGCCCCCCATATCCGAGATTTGCTACAACAGCGGGTATGACCTCAACCCACAGGGAGCCTCGTTTTTCAAATGCGCGAAGTGTTCCTTTTGTGGAATTCCACCGTGGTGCCTGGACAAGGACTACCTGGTCAGATCCCTGAATCTCATAGACGATTTTGGGAATTGTTGGTTGCGCTTGAGCGCCGATTGGAATGATTGAAAAAGCGAATAAAGAAATGGCAATAGTAGGCAACAATCTCACCCACCATTGAGGTTTGTTCACGTTCACACCTAGGAAACTACAGGAAAGCCCGCATCTTCCCAACTGACGATTCCGGATTCAAGTTCAAAGATTCCATTGATTCCGATGCTCGACATCGCAGCAACGGCTGGCTGGGAGCGATTTCCACTTCGGCAATAGACGGCGTAAGTACCGGCTGGGTCGAGTGTTGAAATCTGAGTGGCAAAGTCAGGGCCCTGCACGTTGTAATTGACCGCGCCTTCGATGTGCCCTTGTGCAAATTCCTCAGGTGAGCGGACATCGATAATTTGGACGCCCGGAGTTGCAACGACATTGGCAAACATCGCGGGGTCAACGCGCTCGGGAGCCGCAGGCTGCTCCACAACAACAGAGGTGTCTGGACCAGAGGCGAATTCTGCTGCATCGGTGGATGTTGAACAACCGGTTAGGACAAGGGCTGTGGCCGCCAGAGCGGCACCAATCGCGGACATCTTCATACCCCCTAGGGTATAACAACCACCGAACAAGTCGCGAGTGGGCTGCCTTAACTGGGGCGCTTATTCATGCTGGCAAGGCGCTCGTTGTAGGCGTTAAGTTCGGCATCCCCGTCACGATCAGCCTGACGGTCTTTGCGCACCGCCTCCCTGTCATCACTGCGTGACCACTGGACCATGATCACGATCAAGACGATGAGGGCAGGAATCTCAGACAAACCCCAGGCAACTTGGCCACCGAATAGCGTGTCTTGCAGTGGGTCGGTCACCCAATCTGGCCGCACGATCCCGTACCACTCGACAGCCATCGGTGTTGTTCCCATCATCAGAATGACCGCGAAAAATGCGTGCACTCCAAGAGACAACAGCAGCAACACAATGCGTCCCCAGTAGGGAAGTGGCCGCGGCCTGGGGTCAATTCCAATGAGAACCCAGTAGAAAAGGTAGCCCGCAGTAACGAAATGGAGTTGCATGATGATGTGACCGACGTGGCTACCCATCAGCCAGCCAAATGCGGGCGTCAAATAGAGCCCATAAAGACCAATCACATAAACGATGAATACATAGAATGGGCTTGTGAGAACCCTGTTGATTGGACTGTGCAGGAACCAAACAACCCACTCCCGTGGCCCTCGCTCATTAGTGCTTGATGGCTTAAGCGCCCTCAGCGCAAGTGTGGCTGGCGCTCCCATGACGAGGAAAATAGGACCAAGCATGGTTAATGTCATGTGTTGCGTCATGTGTAAACCAACGGAAACCTGCGAATACAGAGCGATGCCCGAGTTCGTGCACCAGATCACAACAGCAATGCCTGCCATCCATGAAACCAGACGCATAATGGGCCATGAATCGCCTCGATTTCGCAGTCGCGCATACCCAACTGCATAGAGCGAGGCAGCAACAAGTGAACCAACGAGAAAGAATGGTTCAAGTTGGAATCCGAACGCAATTCGCTCAAAAGTTGGTGGCTCTGGATAAAGGAAGCCAAGAAGTGACTCGCCGTAGCTGGGCAGTTCCGTTTCGATCCGTGGATAGGGACTTGCTGCTAGGGCAACTCCCAAACTCATGGCAAGAACCATGATGATGAGTTCAACCAATGCGGTGCGCACAAAAATCACGGCGCGCGAAAGTTTGTTTAATTGGGGGATAACGCGCTGACGAAGCTGCCATCCCACTATTCCTAGGGCGACAATCAGTGTGATTTTCATGGTGACAACTTGCCCGTAGCCAGTTGTGAAAAGCTCTGAGGCGGAATTTAATCTGGTGTAGGCGTTGGTGATTCCACTGAGGGCTAGCAGTGCGATGGCTGTGAGGGCTATTGGTGAGAAGCGCTGCAGAGACCTTTGGATTGGAATGTCTTTGCGCAGCGCGTGAAGTATAAGAACGAAGACACCGCCGACCCACAACGTTGCAGCGATGACATGTGCGACACCTGCGGTGAGCGCTAAAGCGTGATCACCAGACCCGGAACCATGTCCGGCGAGTGCGGGTAGAGAGGCAGTAATCAAAGCGAGCGCGAGCCAAGCAGCGCTCACCCCTGTCGTCGCTGTTACATAGCCTCCGAGGGCTATAACAAGCGCAACGATGGCGGCAGCAACTAGTGCCCGCGTTGCGGGAACTTCGTTGACATAGGTACCAATGACCGTTGGATCAAGTGTTTGCGTGAGTGACAAGCTGAGTACGTTGGCGAGTAAGAAGATGGTCTGCGCCAAGGCTAGAAACATCCACACAACAGCGGACTTTGATGCACGAACAACATCTTTGCGGCCAGCATGTGAGAGCACACCGTCCTTACCCGACGGATCCAAGAATGCAGCAGCAATGAGGAACCCGATCGTTGTTACCGCTGCAATGTCCGTCAGTACTCGCAAGAGAACTGAGCCCCACACGACAAGTGGCCCGGGGTCTGAGATTCCAACGGGTGCGGGCGCGTAGGCGCCACCGGAAATTACAAGTCCGAGAGCGGTAGTGCTCACGGCCAGAAAAACCAACAGCGCACCAACGAGTGAAATGCGCGCTTTGGATGTTTCCTTTCCAGCGCTAACTGTGACCTTCATTGGCCAATCAATTCTTTGATGCTCGTGATGCACCGCGTTTGAGCATGACAAACCCGATCACGGCGCCGATGCCAAGGCCAATAATGATCAGCCAGATTGGAGAAATTCCTGAGGTTGGTTCATCGTCCGTGGACTCTACTGAAATCAATTCAGGCTCTGGTGTGTCCTGAACTGTGCTGGATTGATCCGAGGGCACGGCGGCTGGGGAGTCTTCTGTGGTTGCCTCAGTACTGGGCTCTGATTCAGTTGCGACAGTTTCCGGATAACTAAAACTAATTACGCCAGTAATTGGGTGTCCATCGTTGCTCACAACTCGATAGGCCACTTTGTATTCGCCACCTGGGAGATCAGTGGGCCAAGTTGTTGTGACCGTGTTCCGATCCGTTGCAACGGAGATGTTATCTACCAAGGTTTGAGTCGAGTCGGTGACAGCAATTTCAACAGTGTCAGCGAGGAGATCCTCACTGAAAGTTAGCTCCACGGTTTCCGGAACCTGTGCCAACGCACTGCCGTCAGCCGGGTTGCTCGAAGTGAGTTCAGCATGGGCATGAATTGCGGCAGGAGCTGCAAAGAAAAGCAACATTGAAACGACTGCCAAGACACTGGATTTCCCCATGGTTTTCACAATTACGAGGGTACGACCCCTGGTCTTTGGTCCCACCACCAGCCAACCCCTTCAGCAAAGCGAGCGAGAATCGGCCCGGCGGTGGCGGTGAGGAGGATGTATCCGGCCACCAAAGCCTGAAAACTCGAAGGAAGCAAGGTGCTCGTGGCCGCAAGCCCAGCAATGATCACACTGAATTCGCCCCGTGAACTGAGCAAAGCACCGGCTCGCAAACGGGAGATGGTGGATTTTGACACCGTTTTCGCCGCAAACCAGCCCGAGAGGAATTTAGTGGCGATTGTGATGATGGCCAAGATGGCCGCTGGCAGCAGCATGCTGGGGATTTCGCTGACATCGGTGTTCAAACCAAAGTACACAAAAAAGATGGCGGCAAAAAGTTCACGGAGTGGGTCAAGGCGTCGCCGAGCCACCTCAGCGATTTCTCCCGTGAGCAGCAGCCCAACGAGAAACGCCGCTACAGGCGGAGAGAAATCAACGAGCCCAGCCAAGCCACCGACAGCCACGGCGGCACCGAAAACGACCAGAAGTAGGCCGACAGGCTCACTGGCATTGAAGAGTCGCTGAATGGCATTGGACCGCTTTATTGAGATCACAATGACAATGGCGACGACAATAAGTGCAACACCAACGCTGATAAGCCCTGTGACAAGGCCAGTTCCAGTCAAAATGACTGTCAGAATTGGTAGGTACGGGGCCATGACAAGGTCTTCTAAAACCAAGACACTCACGACAGGTTTTGTCTCGGGATTTCTTCGCCAGCGAAGATCTCGAACAACTTGGGACACAATGCCTGATGACGAAATATAGGTCACACCACCAAGTGCGACGGCTCCCGGAAGCCCCCACCCAAGCAGAAATCCGAAGAGTGCTCCAGGGGTGAAGTTTGCTATCAGATCAATAGCGCCCGACTTGCTTTGCGCACGTGCCGTGTCAACGAGTTCACGCCCGGAATATTCAAGGCCGAGAAGCAGAAGTAAAAGAATTATTCCAAGTTCAGCGAGTGTTGGCACAAAGCTGTTGCTTTGATCGATGACATCAAACCCACCTTGACCGAGAATCAATCCTGCAATGAGATAAAACGGAATGGCAGAGATGTCCAACTTGCGAGCGAACATGGCCAGCAGGCCAAGGACCAAAAGCAGGGAGCCAAACTCGAGAAACAGGGCGGGGAAACTTTCATCGGATGCGGCGGCACCTACGTGAGCAACAAAATCAACTCCCGTATCCATGGCACAAGTGTCGCAGGTGCACAAAAAATTCGCGCGCTTTCACCCACGTTTGGGGAAAGCGCGCGAATTAAATTGTTTAGAACGCTTCTTCAGGGATCTCCATGATTTCGCCGGTTGTTGCCTCAGCGATGCTGCGCTCTGCAGCGATCAATGGAAGGCGGTTGCGCGAGAACCAGCGTGCGCTCTCAACCTTGCCCGTGTAGAACGGAACATCTCGCTCACTGGCACCGTTTTCCAGTGCAGCGAGTGCAACTTCAGCCTGGCGAATCAAGAGCCAGCCAATGATGAGGTCACCGGAGGCCATGAGAAGTCGGGTTGAGTTCAAACCAACTTTGTAAATCTCAGTTGGGTTCTCCTGTGACGCCATAGCCCATTGGCCCATGGCTCCCAAGATTCCTTGAACATTTTCCAATGCCTGACCGAGGAGTTCGCGTTCCACGGAAAGTTGGCCAGAACCTTCATCACCCTTAACCGTCTGGGTAATTTCCTGAGCAAGGAAACTGATGGATTTGAATTGGTCGCGCACCATCTTGCGGAAGAAGAAGTCAAGACCCTGAATAGCAGTCGTTCCTTCATAGAGGGTGTCGATCTTCGCATCGCGCACGTATTGCTCGATGGGGTAATCCTGAAGGTATCCCGAACCACCGTATGTTTGTAGTGACACTGCGAGCATTTCATAAGAGCGCTCAGAGCCAACACCTTTAACAATGGGAAGCAGAAGATCATTGATGCGCTCTGCCATGTCGAGATCGACGGTGGTGTCACCGGCCTTACCCATCTCAATGAGGTCTTGCCAGTAAGCGGTGTAGGCGATCAGTGCACGCAGACCTTCTGAGTATGACTTCTGAAGCATCAGCGAACGACGAACATCGGGATGATGAGTAATGGTCACTCGTGGTGCTGTTTTGTCAGTCATCTGTGTGAGGTCGGCACCTTGAACGCGAGTCTTGGCGTACTCCAAAGCATTGAGGTAGCCGGTTGAGAGAGTGGCAATCGCCTTTGTGCCCACCATCATTCGGGCGTATTCAATAACTTTAAACATTTGTGCAATGCCATCATGAACATCACCCACCAGCCAACCGACTGCAGGCTCATTTTCTCCGAAGGTCATTTCACAAGTTGTTGATACTTTGATGCCCATCTTCTTTTCGATGTTGGTTGCATATACGCCATTGCGTGCTCCAATCTCACCGGTTGCAAGGTCAACGTGGAACTTAGGAACAACAAAGAGGGAGAGACCCTTGGTGCCAGGTCCTGCACCTTCGGGGCGAGCAAGTACCAAATGAACAATGTTGTCGGCCATGTCATGCTCGCCGCTGGTGATAAAACGCTTGACACCCTCGATGTGCCAAGAACCATCAGCTTGCTCAACGGCCTTGGTGCGACCTGCGCCCACATCGGATCCTGCGTCTGGCTCTGTCAGCACCATGGATGCTCCCCAGCCGTTTTCGATCATGAGCTCTCCCCAGCGCTTTTGATCGTCGTTGCCGAGTGAGTCAAGGATTGCCGCGAAACCTGGACCGGACATAAATAAGAATGCTCCGGGGTTTGAGCCGAGGAGAAGTTCACTGGCTGCCCAGCGAAGTGACGGTGGTGCGCCGGTACCGCCGAGGTGCTCGGGCAGGTCGAGACGCCACCATTCAGCATCCATGAGAGCCTTAAAGCTCTTTTTGAAATCCTCGGGCATGGTGACGGTCTTGGTTGCCGGGTCATACACGGGTGGGTTGCGATCAGCGCTGGCAAAACTTGATGCCAGTTCGCCGACTGCGAGCCGATTTACTTCATCGAGAACATCGCGCGCGGTGTCGACATCCATCTCGGAGAAAGGGCCTTTGCCCATTCGGTCCTGAGCGCCGAATACCTCAAAGAGGTTGAATTCGAGGTCTCGTTGATTGCTCTTGTAATGCGACATAGCGTCTCCCATGTGATGCAGTTCAGTGTGCCTGAGACGGGCTAAGTTACCCGTCAGTAACAATGATGGAGCCCCGTGGCAACTTTTGCAAGCGCAAGTTCAGAAAAATTTGTGATTTTTGTCGAATTGCCCCACGATTGCTCGGTTCCTGAGACACTCAAGCCTAAATAACTACCGATCCGGAGGATTTTTCTGAGATTGGGGGTTGAGTCCTGCACCGGTAATTGATCGTGACAGAAAGGCGCCACCAATGTCGAGTCAAATCATTCACAAGAGCCCTCTCCCCGAAGTTGAGATTCCCAATGTCTCTATAGGCGAATACATATTGCGTGAGGCTGACCGTGTCCCTGATCGGCCTGCACTGGTGGATGGGCCGTCTGGCCGCTCATATACCTATGGGCAGCTCAAGGGCATGATTCACGCATTTGCTGGGGGTCTTGCCGCTCGTGGATTGGGCAAGGGAGACACGATCGCGCTGATGGCTCCGAATATTCCTGAATACGCCATCGTTTTTCATGGCGCAGCGGTCGCGGGTGTTGCAGTCAGCACCATTAACCCGACTTACACGGCAGACGAAGTTCGATTCCAACTCAATGATTCGCAAGCGCGACTCTTGGTCACTATTGGACTTTTCTATGACACAGCCAAAGTTGCCGTTGAGGCCACGAGTGTCACAGATATCGCCATCATTGGTGAACCAATTGAAGGCACGATTGCATTCACTGAACTTTTTGGTCAACCCATTGCACAGGTCGATATTGACCCAGCGACTCAGATTGTCGTGTTGCCTTACTCATCAGGAACCACTGGGTTGCCCAAAGGGGTCATGCTGACACACAGAAACCTGGTGGCTAACTTGGCACAAGTTGAAGATGCACTGGAAGTTGAAGATGGCGAAGTTGTCCTTGCCGTTCTTCCGTTCTTTCACATTTATGGCATGCAGGTACTTATGAATGAGTTTCTTTCACGAGGTTCGACAATTGTGACCTTGCCTCGATTTGACCTCGAGCAGGCTCTAGGAATTATTCAAGACAAGAAAATCACTCGCTTCTTTGCCGTGCCACCTATTGTTTTGGCTCTTGCCAAACATCCACTCGTTGATCAATACGATCTGTCAAGTTTGAAGCAGGTTTTTTCCGGTGCAGCACCATTGAGCGCTGAGCTCGGTCAAGAAGCCGCGGCACGTATCGACTGCGATGTGGTTCAGGGTTTTGGCATGACTGAACTTTCACCCGTAAGCCATATCTCTCCAGCGGGTCGTGATAAGCCAGGGACCGTTGGTATCACGGCCCCCAACACTGAGAGCCGAATCGTTGATCCTGAAACAGGTGAAGACCAAGGTGTTGGTGGTGTTGGTGAACTATGGGTCCGTGGACCTCAGGTAATGACGGGTTACCTCAATAATCCCGCGGCCACGGAGATCACCATTGACTCCGAGGGTTGGTTAAAGACCGGCGATATCGCAACGATAGATAGCGAAGGCTTTGTCAGCATTGTGGATCGCCTCAAGGAACTCATCAAGTACAAGGGTTTCCAGGTCGCTCCTGCCGAACTTGAGGCTTTTCTACTCACTCATCCAGATATTGCCGATGCAGCAGTCATTGGGGTGCCTGATGTTGAGGCCGGTGAAATTCCACGCGCTTATGTAGTGCGCAAGCCAGGAACTGAAGTCACGGCGGCGGACATCACGGCTTTCATGGAAGGTCACGTTGCGACCTACAAAGTGATCCATGACGTCGTATTCATCGATGAAGTCCCCAAGAGTGCATCCGGCAAGATCCTGCGCCGAATGCTGCGTGACTAGCAAGATTTTTGAAATTTCTTGAGGGTCGCTTCCCTGTGGGGCGTCTCATTTGAGCAGAATAGGGTCGTGTTGACAACTGAAGGCCAGGCCGCGGGATCCGATCCTGCTCAGCCGGCTTGGTTGGGGTCAAAAACACCTATTGCTCCTGCGACATCCATGGATCCGGGGCCCAAGTTTCTGGCCTATGCCGGACTTGTCACCGGTGCTTGGTCATCACTTTTGAGTCTTGTTGTTTATGGTTTCGCGAGGCTCATTGGGGTTCCCATGATTGTGGAAACTGATCGAATTCCCGTTTTCATCACGTGGATTGCAGTTGCAGTTGTACCGCTGGCCGCGGCTGAGGCCGGCGCTATGGCCGCATTACTGGCTCGAGGGCGCGCGCACGCTCGCCGAATTGTCTTTTGGGCCGGAACACTCATTGCAATCTCATCATTGGCCTTCCCCATCATGCGCGCTGAAATGGTGTCAACGGCCATCTGGCTGTCAGTTCCCCACGTGATCACATGGTTCTTGGTAGTACCACAAATTGCTCGCATTATTGGCGACACTGAACCTGACGCTCGCGTGAACAGAGCGGTGCTATGAACAACACTGTCAAGCACAGATCACTACCGGTCGCAGTAGTTGTTGCCCTGCGTCCCCGTCAGTGGGCCAAAAACGTTTTGGTTTTCGCCGCTCCACTAGCTGCGGGGAAAATATTCCAACCCGATGTTTTCTGGCCGAGCGTTGGGGCCTTTGTTGCCTTCTGTTTAATCTCCAGCGCAACGTACTTGGTCAACGATGCTCGAGATGTTGAGAGCGATAAAACTCACCCCGAGAAGTCTCGCAGGCCCATTGCCGCTGGTGAACTCCCCATACCGATGGGCATAGCCATTGCGATCGTGTTGGCTGCACTTTCGCTCATAGGTTCATATTTAATTCAACCGGCACTGGCTGGAATTGTTCTGGCCTATGCCGTGTTCACACTTTCCTACTCACTGTTTTTAAAACATGAACCGGTCATTGAACTCGCATTGTTGTCACTGGGATTTTTACTGCGCGCTGTTGCAGGTGGCGCCGCGTCTGACCTACCTATTTCGACTTGGTTCCTTATCGTGGCTGGCTTTGGCTCACTATTCATGGCGGCAGGCAAGCGATACAGCGAATTGAAAAAAGAAGAAACAGAAGGCATCAGTGCCACTCGGCGCAAGTCACTCGATGGCTACACCCTTGGATACCTGCGCTTTGTGTGGGGGGTTGCAGCATCGGTCACGATCATGGGTTATTGCCTGTGGTCATTTGACGTGGCCCAAACACCATCGTCATTCCCATGGGCGGAGTGGAGTGTCCTGCCATTCGTGCTGGCCATTTTGAGGTACGGAATTGTGATCGACAAAGGTGAAGCCGAAGCTCCCGAGGATGCCGTCCTGAGAGATAGAGCTCTCCTTTTCTTAGGTGTTGCATGGCTGGTTCTTTTCGGTCTGGGAGCCTTGGGCGTATGAGCGCTCCCCGCACGGCAGCCAGAACCGAAGCCCTAACCGGCTGGGGTCGCACCATGAGCACGGTGGCAACAGTCGTACCGGCAATACATGAGAATGAAATGGCGAGTTATATCCGCGAAGCAAATTCACGTGGGGTGCTCGCTCGCGGCTTAGGGCGCTCCTACGGCGACGCGGCTCAATCGGGTGGCGCAACTGTGTTTGACATGACCACATACAACAACTTTTCACTCGATCAGGCAACAATGACGCTCACCGCGCAAGCGGGCGCGAGCATCGACGACATTCTGCGCGAGATTGTTCCGCTCGGATTCTTTGTCCCCGTCACCGCTGGAACTCGCATCATCACCGTTGGTGGTGCAATAGCCGCAGATATTCACGGGAAGAATCATCACCGCGACGGCAGTTTCGGCGCGCATGTTTTGGAAATCACTCTGCTTGACGGCGCAGGTGTTGTTCACACGTATACGGGAAATGATCCAGAGTTTTGGGCGACCATCGGTGGGATGGGATTGACGGGCGTCATTCTGTCTGCGACATTCACAGTCATTCCGATTCAAAGCTCCTACATCACCGTTGACACCGAGCGCGCAAAAAATTTGGACGATGTTATGTCGCGCATGATTGAGCGTGACCACGAATACAAATACAGCGTCGCTTGGATTGACACCGTGGCAACATCTGGCAGAGGCGTCATTACTCGCGGTGACCATGCCACTGCTGAGCAGTGCATGCAAGATGGTGTGACCAACTATTTTGATTATGACCCCAAAAACATTGCAACGGCACCAGGGCTTGTGCCTTCGGGTTTGCTCAATCGATGGAGTGTCAGGGCATTCAATGAAGGTTGGTACCGCAAGCACCCGACACACCGAACCGGTGAACTTCAGCGACTTGGTGCTTTTTTCCATCCACTTGACGGTGTGCAGGAGTGGAATCGGATATATGGCCCCAAGGGTTTCTTGCAATACCAATTCCAAGTTCCCGATTCCGCCGGGTACCTTGTCGGTCATACATTGCAAAAATTGCGCGAAGTTGGTGCTTTGAGTTTCTTGACGGTGCTCAAGCGATTTGGGCCCGGTAACCAAGCGCCTTTGTCCTTCCCACAATCGGGGTGGACACTGGCTGCCGATGTCCCTGCAGGGGTTGATGGTTTGGGGCGAACTCTTGATGAACTCGATGCATTGATTGCCGCAGAGGGCGGGCGTTTATATCTAGCTAAAGACTCACGGCAGTCACCAACGAACTTTGCGCGCACGTATCCACGTCTCAATGATTGGCGTGAGATACGTGATCGCATGGATCCCAACCGAGTGTTTACATCCGATTTATCCCGACGTTTGGCAATTTGAGAGGCAGTAATGATTGACGCATTAGGTGAACCACAGTCCGTGCTCGTATTAGGCGGAACGAGTGAAATCGCTCTGGCGACAATCAAGGAGATGCCGCGTAATCGGCTGCGTCGAGTTGTTCTTGCTGGCAGGCCCTCGCCGGCACTGAATGCAGCAGTAACCGAACTGGCTTCTTTGAACATCGCTGGTGTTGAGGCGGTTGATTTCGATGCAAAGAACACGGACTCACATGGTCAAATAATTGATTCGATTTTTGATGACGCAGATGTTGACCTCGTCATCCTGGCTTTCGGGCTTCTGGGCGACCAGATGGTTGCTGAAGAAGACCCCAGCCACGCCGTTGAACTTGCAACGGTGAACTACACAGGTTCTGTTAGCGCAGGTCTACATATCGCGCGCCGGTTAAAGCATCAAGGTCATGGCACTCTCGTTGTCCTTTCAAGTGTCGCAGGAGACCGCGCTCGCCGATCCAATTATGTGTACGGATCAACCAAGGCAGGATTAGATGCATTCGCCCAAGGTCTGGATGCTGCGTTGGCCGGCACAGGCGCTCATGTGTTGATTGTGCGTCCGGGTTTTGTCCGCACCAAAATGACCTCACACCTGCCTGAGGCGCCCATGACAACAAACCCGGAAGATGTTGCCGAGATCATCGTTGCGTCATTGAAAAAGGGTCGTCATACGGTTTATGCGCCAGGACCACTCCGCTTTGTTATGGCGGGCCTTAAGGTTCTGCCAAAGCAGATCTTTCGCAAACTTCCCAGCTGAAAGTTATGAGCGCACCATTTCACCTATGGTGGCACCACCATCGAGGACAAACTCAGTGCCGGTGGAGAAGGTAGCGTCAGCAACGAGGAACAAAACCATTGCGGCAACTTCTTCTGGTTGGCCGATTCGCGGGATCGGTCGTCTCGAGAAACCAACATCCAGGCCCGCAGTCATGGGTGTTTCGATGGGACCGGGGTGCACGGAAACCACCCGAATGTTGTACTTGGCCAGGTCTAATGCGGCAGATTTGGTGAGTCCCCGGACCCCCCACTTGCTGGCCACATAAGCACCCAATTGTGAATAACCTGTCAGGCCAGCAGTTGAACTTATGTTCACAATGACACCTGAGCCTGCCCGTTCCATGGATGCGGCAATGTGTCGAATACCTAGGAACGTGCCCGTGAGATTTATTTCGATGACGCGATTCCACTCTGCAAGGTCACAGCTATCCAACGGTGTGAACGCAACAACTCCGGCGTTATTGATCAAGATATCAACCGGTCCGAATTTTTCTTCAGCGAATGCAATGGCTTTTATCCATTGTTCTTCACTCGTCACATCAAGATGGATATAAGCGCCATCAATCTCGGCCGCAAGGGCTTCGCCCTCGGTGTCCAAGATGTCACATACAACTACTTTCGCTCCCTCTCGCGCGAGGATACGAGAGTCGGCTTCACCTAATCCACGTGATCCACCGGTGACCATAGCAACTTTTCCATCAAGTTTTCCCATGCTCAACATGGTACGCGCATCGCAGCGATCAGGGGGTCCATATGATTGACTATTGCCATCATGACCTCTTTGACCGCCCACCTTCCATCACCACTGATTGAGGGAATGCGAAGCGCTCGCAATGCGGGCCTGTGGGCGATCTCCCCTGTGGATACGGCATGGCGCAAAGTGCGCGGCCTCAATCCGCTGCCACCTATTCCATTGCGCAGACATGCAGGGCGAGCCAGTATTTTTGAGGCCGCTGCGCTGCAAATGTCTGATGCAATTACGCGCTTGGATCTGTTGAAACCCGATTCAGTGGTCCTCGATGCTGGCTGTGGGTGCGGTGCAATGGCCCTGCAGTGGGAAAACAGCATGGGGCCGAATTTCCGTTACATCGGTTTTGACGTCCATGAGCTTTCGATTGAATGGTGTCGTAAGCATTTCCGTAACGACGCGCGTTTCTCATTCGAGTTCGCCGACGTTGAGTCCTCATATGGCAGCTCGACGGTTCCGCTCTCAGAGTTCAACTTCCCGGTTGAGTCCGGATCTATTGACTTTGAGCTTGCCAAGTCACTTTTCACCCATCTGGAACCACATGAAACCAAGTACTACCTCGCTCAAACTCGACGTGTGCTGGCCCCGGGCGGAAAAGCACTCTTGACAGCTTTTCTTTTCGATGACACGGACCCGAATTTCGTGACGCCGGCTTTTCCATTCGGTGATCCGAATTTGCCTGTGCGGTGGAGGTTGCAGGCCAGGCCTGCGGCGGCGATTGCCTACGGCCGCGAGTACTTCACCCAATTGGTGGAGGACGCGGGTCTCAAGGTTGTTCAGATTGAAGCGAGCTACTGGCCTGGTAATGATGCCGTACCGCTGGGTCAAGACTACGTAATCGTCACTCCTGCTTAACCACGTCTCACCAGCTAACAACTACTTTTTGGTTAGAACGCTTTGTAATTCCTGTGCAGTGAATGAACCAAATGTTCCTTCACCCGTGCTGAAACGAAACAATGCTACCGAGAAAATGGCTTGCAATGTCGTGCCGAGTAGCACCGATACCACCATGAGAATTACGCCCAGTGTCACGAGAATAATTCCTAAACTCGCCGACGCTCCCACCCCTCCAGCCAAGACGATTCCCGCAACAATGAGTAAAACCGCAGGTACCACCAACACCAACAAACTCAGCCCAATACGCACACCGCCAGTGACTTGAGTTCCCCATTTCTCTTTCACCATGCCAACTGACTTTTTAAGCGCCGGGACAGCAGACTCACCTTTGAGCATGATGTAGGGAGTCACAAAGAAGGTGACAATGGACCACGCGGCCGCACCAATGGAGGCGAGAATATTCCCCGCAACAGCGCTGGCACCGTTGCCGTTTCCACGCAAAAGTCCTAGAAGCGCCGATACGACTGCTCGAATGACCGACCAGACGAGTAGTGGGCCAAGTCGGCCAAATGCCTTGCCAAAACCGTAACCGACCGACGCATTTCGACCGGCAAGTTCCTGATCAACTGCAGAAACGATCGCGGCCCCTGAAATGGTGAAAGCAAAGTTGATGAAAATCAATGCTAGGGCCGCGACAATGATTGCACCAATAGGCATGTCACCGATTGCAAGAGCCAGCGCGCCGCCACCAAGAATGATGATGGGAATCAGTGCTAGTGCGAAACCGATGACGGGGAACCACAGAAAATAGCGATTCTCACGCAATAGCGCCCAACACTTTTTGCTCAGAATTTTTCCATCTGCCCATTTACCCATGGCGTAAATACTAGTGGCCAGCACCAACCTCAATGATCACTATTCCAATCAAGATCAAACCAATTCCTGCGACCATGACTTTAGTGAGTGGTTCCTCAAAAAGGATTTTGCTTAGAAGTGCAGTTGCTGCGACACCTAGGGCTGCCCAGACGCCGTAAGCAACACCTAAGGGAATTCCATTTTCCAAAGCAAGTGATAGCAGTGCGAATGCAACGATGTAACCGCCAATGACGACCGCGTACATCCAGCGGACACCCTTTGAAGCAACTTTGAGTGCAAGTGTTGCACCCACTTCACCAAGGATTGCGAGGATCAGAAATAGGTATCCCATGTCAGTGGTTTCCACGTTTCTTCTCTGCCGCGTTTGAGCCGAACTCCACGAGTACGACACCGGCCATGATGAGTAGGATTCCGACTCCCATCAGTGCGGTGAGAGGTTCATCGAAAATGATCCACGCCATTACAGCGGTGAGTGCAACACCAACTGCTGCCCAAATTCCATAGGCATAGCCGAGCGGCAACCCCCGACGCAACCCTCTGTCCAAAAGAACTATTGAGGTTGTGTAGCCAATGGCAACCCAAATAAACCAGAGGGGATCATCCACTGCAGCGCGCAGTGCAAGTGATCCGGACACTTCGGTCACAATTGCCGCACTCAAGATCAACCAGTTGATCACAAAGGTCTGCTTTCTCGAGTTGGCCTAGCGCTCTCGTGGCCCAATGAAAAATCTTGAACACCATTGTCTCAGCCCCAATAGACTTGTAACCATGGAGTCGGGTATTCGAGTAATTGGCCTTGATCATGTTGTTCTCAATACCTCAAATGTGGAAGAGATGCTCGAGTTCTATACGGATGTGCTCGGCCTCGAAGGCGTGCGAGTGAATGAGTGGCGGCGCGGCGAGGTCTTGTTTCCATCCGTTCGACTCGATGCAACGACACTCATTGATTTAATGAACGGCGAGCGATCCGGCGTGAACGTGGATCACATTTGTCTAGTCATTGAACCTACGGATCTTGATCAACTTGCCGGGAGTGGTTCTGTGCATGTTGCCAGAGGACCACTTGAAGGACTTTTTGGTGCACAGGGTTTTGCTCGGAGTCTCTATATTCACGATCCCGATGGAAACGTGATCGAATTGCGGAGTTACTGAGCAAGGTTTATTCCGGGAATTTTCCGTATTGTCCGTTGCCCATCAGACCTACTTGGATCGGACAACACGCAGTGCTGTGTTCCCTGCGAAGTCTTATGCGCCATCCCATACGTCAAAGGTGTAACCATTACGCGCCCCGATCAATGTGCTGAGGATTCCAACAGTCGATGTTCCTGATATCGACCAATATTTCCACTACTCATGTGGGCCATCTACTGCCAAAGTTCTATTCAATTTGATCATCACTTTGTTGCATTGGCAATGCCATGGGCAGATGCCAATCGCGTCGAATTGCTACCATGCGGATTAGGAAGATCAAGGCAACTGATGTCCAGACACTTACTTGGGTGTTCACTCCAATTTCATTTGCAATCGCAAACCATGCCCCGCCAATGATTCCGGCGACGGCATAAATCTGTCCCACAAGTACAACAGGCTTGCGTCCCGTTAAGAGGTCACGGATCACACCACCACCAACACCAGTGAGAACGCCGAGCATGACTGCAAGGAATGGATTGAGGTCAGCCTGCAATCCGATCTGCGTTCCAATGACGACAAATGCGCTAAGGCCGACGGCATCGGCAATGAGTAATGGAGTCGATGCGTCCAGGTGGGCTTGCGGCCAAAATCTGAGAATGGCGAGCATCAACACAGCGGTGCCGATGGCAAGGAGTGCTGGCCATGTTCGTTCAAGCCACGCGACGGGAAGTTGTCCCAGAAGTAGGTCGCGAAAGGTTCCGCCCCCGATAGCTACAGCTAGTGCAAGTACTACAGCGCCCAACCAGTCCATTCGGGCACGAGCGGCAGCCATGACACCCGTGATAGCAAAGGCCATGGTGCCAATGAATTCCACAACGATAAATGGGGTGCTCTCCGTCGCTGCCCACGTGACTGTCTGGATCATGCCCCACATGCTATTGCCACGACTAGGTCACGGGCTCTCATTAACCAATCCCAGAGAAGGTGGTAGAGACGACATTGTCATAGTGAGCAAATGCAAGTAACAGAATTGCGTGTTGCCCAGTAGATTTCGCTTGTGCGTATCCACTTGGTAGAAGTAGATGAACTACCTAAACAACTCCTGACGTCGGAAGTTGAGGAGTATGAGGATTGGGGAGTGGAATTGCGTGACCTTACGCCTCCAAAAGGACTTCGGCGTTGGATTATTTACGATGATTTAACTTTGGTGGGCAACATGAGTGCGCACCCAGTTTCATATGGACCCAACGAAAGCTCGGTCTGCATGAACATCGGAATTTCGGTGCTTGCCCAGTTTCGAGGGCAGGGAGTTGGAAGCGCAGCGCAAAGGATCTTGGCCCAAACCTTGCATTTAGAAGGCGTTGTTCGCATCGAAGCAAGTACTGATGTCGGTAACCTCCCCGAACAAAAGGCTCTGCGCAATGCTGGGTTCCGATTCGAGGGAGTTCTGCGTTCCGCACAAGTTCGGCGCAGTGGCCGACACGATCTTCAGCTTTGGTCACACCTTGCGCTGGATATATAGGTACTCAAGATGGGGCAGACCGCTGGTCACGGCGAGAATTAACGTCTCCGTGCGAAGGTGAGGCGAGAGGGGACAACTGAATGCCCATCGTGTACGGTCGGTCTAGCGAAAATGTTTATTCAAATACTTGGGGGTCAGGGTCGTATCGCAGGCCTTGCGGCGGCGCCCTGATGAGTATGAACAATTAGCCGATAGTGATGACGACCTGGAATGAAAATCTGAAAGGAAAAATTGTGAAAAGAAACTTTGAAGCGCGGCTTGCCGCGGTCGTGAGCATGGGGCTCGTTGCCTCGGCCGTGGCCTTCGCTGTACCTGCATCAGCAGCAAATGGGAAGACAACCCTCAGCGCGAGCAACGGGACGGTCAATGTCAATCAAGTACTCACAGCGACCTATGTGGATTACAACGCAGACACGAATTGCGATGACGAGAGTGGAGTTGTTAGTTTCGATTTCCAGATCAGCAGAGGCGCCGACTTGGGCACCATCGCAGGGACATGTACCCCGGTGAGCAATGGTTCCACCACCCCTGTCGCCACCTGGACCGCGACCATGAACTGGACACCCACTGCGAACGGTTCATTCACTATCACCACCTACGCCACCCAGCAGTTGCTTGGTGGTAACAACACGGTGGGCCAGGCTTCCAAGAAGGTCAGCATCGCAGCCGCCGCTCCATCGGGGGCTCCATCCAAACCGCAGAACTTGAAAGTCACTGGAGTATCGACCAACGCGGTCTCATTGAACTGGAATGCTCCGAGCAGTAGCGGTGGTTCAGCCGTTTCTGGTTACATCGTGAAGTGGGCTGGCCCGACCAGCGGTCAAATCACGGTCCAGGCCACGAATGCGAACGTCGGTACGTTGTCGGCTGGCTCGTCGTACACCTTCAGTGTCTCCGCCGCTAATGCCCAAGGCTGGAGTGACTGGGTCAGTGTCACTCAGAACACTGCGAACGCGCCAACACCTGCACCCGTTCAGCAGCAGGTTCTCAACGGCCCCATGTGGACAGGCGGCGGTCCAAAGGTCAAGAGTGGTACGTGGAAGACATTCAACGACACGGCGAACCTCGATACCAACGCTGGTCGTGAGGCTCAGCTGAGCGCAACAGGTCGTTCATCCTCGGTCAAGTCCGTCTCCTTCCGCTACGTCGGCGATCAAGCGCAGGTTCGCGCCGTGCTCAGGCCGGGAGCAAAGAAGGGCACCTTCACGCTGGTTGAGTTCTCGCCTGTGGTTCCGGGCTTTACTGCCATGCGGGTGACTCGCACCATCAAGGTTGTCAAATAATAATTGGTGTCACGGCGATTGACGCCTCAATGGAAACGACCCGGTCCCTTTTGGGCCGGGTCGTTTCCATCTAAGTGTTGTCAAGCCAGAGCGGGCGACGGGAATCGAACCCGCATATCTAGCTTGGGAAGCTAGCGCTCTACCACTGAGCTACGCCCGCGATGTAGTGCCAAAGTGTATTGCTTGGGCTAACGTGGGGTCATGGGCGAGTCAATTAATGCTGATGATGTTTCCAATCAACTCAACGTTTACGGTGAACCGCTCGAGATTTGCAGCCTTGAGCCGTTAACTGGATTCTTTCGTGATGGGTACACGAACACCAGCCCACAAGACTTTGGTTCCCACACCGTGTGCGCGGTTGTCTCCGAGGAGTTCCTCGAGCATCAACGGCAGGTGGGAAATGATTTGATCACTCCACTGCCCGAGTACGGGTTTCCAGGGCTGCGACCCGGGGATCGCTGGGGTGTGTGTGCGGGACGCTGGCTGCAGTCCTATGAAGCAGGTGTTGCCGCACCGGTTGTATTGGCTGCGACGAACGAAGCCGCATTGAGCATTGTTCCATTGGCGGCATTAGCCGAACATGGCGCTGATATTCCCGATGATCCCTCAGGACTTATTCAGTAGTCGTCCATAGCGATGCATCGTGCGTGACACCGCTTGTTCTTTTACCCAGTGGACCAACTCAATGCGACCCACTGCAGTGACAGAATCCGTGTCCACGGTTACTCCGTGGTGGTTGGCAAGTTCATAAAGTTCATCAGTTGCTGGAGCGAGAATACGTAAACGCACTTCACCGCTTGCTCGCCCAAGGCGATTACCCAGGACTGCTTCGGATTCATCACTGCGCACCGAAATCTCCAATGGAACTCCGGTCACGCGTGATGCTGCGCGCAGAAGGTCGATCTCTGGAGCAGTTGGATCACTGCAACGAACAAAGACTTTGTCCAATGGGAAGTAGCGCAGGATGTTTGCTTCGCTCTTGAGATCGGCGGGATCATGCTCGAGCGAGAAGTAGTTATCCCATTCGTGTTGGTAATCCACTGCTGCCAACTTTGGATCAATTACTTGCTGAGTCCAGGTTCCATATCCCGAGAGGTGGTTAGGTCCACCAGGTTTCATCCCAGGTCCGATGCTGGATTTTTTCCATCCACCAAATGGTTGGCGTTCGACTATTGCACCGGTGATATGTCGGTTGACATACGCGTTACCTACCTGCACCTTGGACAGCCACAACTCAATTTCCTTGGGATCAAGAGACTGAATCCCTCCGGTGAGCCCATAAATGGATGCGTTTTGAAGTTCGATCGCGTGGTCAAGATCGCGTGCGCGCATTAAGCCAAGAACAGGACCAAAACACTCGGTGAGGTGGAACCAAGAATCTGGTGCAACGTCTCTTCGCACACCCGGAGTGAATGTGTTTTCATTGATCATCTGTGGTTCAACCAGCCACGTTTCCCCTGGCTCGAGGGTGGTGAGGGCTCGCTTCAAGTTTCCGGTCGGAGCGTTGATGATGGGACCAACAATGTTGTTGAAATCTGTTGCATCTCCCACTGTTAGTGATCTGACTGCATCGGCAATTCGCTCGTGGAAGTTGGGATCGTCATAAACCGAAGCTTCAATTATCGCCAAACTGGCTGCGGAGCACTTCTGACCCGCGTGACCGAAAGCAGACTTGACCAACTCTTTGATTGCCTGATCAATATCAGCAGCGGCGGTAATGACCATGGCGTTCTTGCCACTTGTTTCGGCGTTGAGATGCATGGTCGGTTTCCAAGACTGGAACATTTGAGCAGTTTCAAGACTGCCGGTGAGCATGACCATGTCAACGCCAGGGTGAGTGACAAGGTGCTTGCCCACTTCGTTGTCCGGTGTGCAGACAAGTTGCACTAACCCCTCGGGAACCCCCGCCTCATGTAATTGATCAACCAACTCTGCCGCAACCGCGCGCGCTTCGGGTGCTGGCTTCAAAATCGCTGCACTGCCCGCGGCAATGGCACTGACCAGGCCGTTATTGGGAATTGCGGCCGGGAAGTTCCACGGACCAGCCACGAGAACGAGTCGGTGAGGAGTCCATGTCAAGCCGGAATCAATTGCATCCTGATGCGCAAGCGTCGAGTGGGCTGCATAGTTGGCAAAGTCAATGGCTTCGGAGATCTCGGGATCGCCCTCGCGCACGGTCTTGCCCACAGTTTTCGCCATGACCACGAGTGTTTGACCGCGTCGCTTCTCCATGACTTCTGCGATCTGGGCGAGAACAACTCGACGAGCAGCAAATGACATGGA
>JAFMDS010000034.1 GCA_017857175.1 Candidatus Nanopelagicales bacterium
GCTGCCTTCTTTGCAGTGCGCTTGACGGCCTTCTTAGCGGCTGCCTTGCGGGGTGCTGCCTTCTTTGCAGTGCGCTTGACGGCCTTCTTTGCAGTCCGCTTAGCTGCTGCCTTCTTCACAGTGCGCTTTGCTGTCTTCTTGGCTGCTGCCTTCTTCACAGTGCGCTTTGCTGTCTTCTTGGCTGCCTTCTTTGCTGGAGCCTTCTTTGCAGTCCGCTTAGCTGCTGCCTTCTTCACAGTGCGCTTAACGGTTTTCTTTGCTGCCTTGCGAGGCGCTGCCTTCTTGGCAGAAGCCTTGCGTGCAGTTTTCTTTGCGACCGCCACGATACCTCCCGTGTCGTTTGTATTCTGCACTTTGCAGAATGCATTTGGTAGAACTGTGACAGAGCCTAGGGAAAAATCCAAAGATATTCGCGTCAATCGACAAAGTCGTGTCGCGGACATGATATGCGCAATCGATAGTCACTCGGCACCAATGTGCGTGATCTGGCACTATTAGCACCATGACAGAGACAGTGAACAATGCGCAGGATTCGGAAGCAATTGACATCAACAGCTTGGTCGTCGGTGTACTCGGCGGTACGGGTGAGCAAGGTCGTGGCCTTGCAACCAGACTTTCTCAAGCTGGAGTTGCAGTAATCATTGGCTCGCGAACGCAGGAACGTGCGAGTGAAGTCGCTCGAGAAATTAATGCTTCAGTGCGTGGAATGTCGAATGCCGATGTGGCCACAGAGTGCGACGTAGTCATAGTCGCGGTTCCATGGGATGGACACAAGGAACTATTGGAGGGCCTTGCGGGTCAGTTGGCCGGCAAAATTGTCGTGGATTGTGTTAATCCACTCGGGTTTGACAAGGGTGGCGCATTTTGTCTTGACGTTGAAGAGGGTTCTGCCGCTCAACAGGCGCAAAGTGTCCTGCCCGATTCGACGGTCGTTGCAGCTTTCCATCACATCTCCGCAAAACTCTTGCTTGATACTGAAGTATCAGACATCGGTGGAGACGTATTAGTGGTCGGCGATGTCCGGACCGCAACGGATCTAGTTCAAGAACTGGCAGAGAAAATTCCAGGGATGCGCGGCGTGTACGCGGGCAAACTCAGGAACGCAGGCCAAGTTGAAGGATTCACGGCGAACCTTATTTCTATGAATCGAAGGTACAAAGGTCACGCCGGAGTGCATATAACTGATATTTAGTTCAGTTATATGTTTGCTCAGGGCCTGGAAATACACCTGAACACACGTCAGTCACCCAGGATGCAACCGCGTCCCGGATCGGACTTCTCAGTTGCGCATATTGTTTGACAAATTTTGGCGGCCGACCCTCTCCCATGCCCAGTAGGTCCTGCCAAACAATTACTTGTGCATTGGTCGCGTTCCCTGCTCCAATGCCAATAGTTGGGATATCAAGAATCTCAGTAACTCTCGCAGCTAATTCTGCGGGAACGGCTTCCAACACGATTCCCATTGCACCGGCAGATTGGAGCGACTTGGCATCCCGCAGCAGAATCTCTCCGGCTTCGCCGCGACCCTGAACTTGATATCCACCCAACGAATGAACGCTCTGCGGTGTTAGACCTAGATGCCCAATAACGGGAACACCTGCGGATGCAAGTGCTTCGACTTGAGGGAGGACAGGGTGGCCACCTTCGAGCTTGACCGCCTGTGCTCCACCGTCTTTCATGAAAGCTGAAGCAGTTTCCATGGCTTGAGCGACGGAACCGTGGTAGCTGCCAAACGGGAGATCCGCGATGACAATGGGCCGATGGGAACCACGAACTACAGCTCGCACAAGTGGGACCAATTCGTCGATGGTTACGGGGATGGTGGAGTCATAGCCGTACACCACCATTGCGGCTGAATCTCCCACCAGAAGTGAATGCGCTCCGGCTTCTTCAAAAATTCCGGCCGAAATGTAGTCATAGGCCGTGATCATCGACCATTTCTCCCCGTTACGAGACATCTCAGCGAGTTCTCTGAGGGTGATTCTTCGAAGGGGGGAAGGGTTGGCGGACTGCGGCGTAGCAGTTGGATGTGCCGACATATCAAGCGCTCCAATCTCGAGGCTCTCAAGGAGTCCCCGGATTATGTAGAGGTGTGGTGCTCGTTGCAGCAATCATGCCATGGACTCGTGCCCCATGCAACCATGTATGTCGAATTACGATACGGTAGCGTTTCGTAAACAATTCAGGGGCAGCACCCGATGCATGTCCCGCAAATACACCGTATCTATACAAGTGGAGAAACATGTCAGACTTAACGGCTACCCAAGATGGCGCGGTAGATCCAGAGGATAGAAATCCGCTGGCAGATCAACATGGGGCTTTTGGGCAAGAAGGCCACCCGCGCCGATGGGCAATTTTGGGCGTTCTAGTGGTGAGCCTGCTCGTCGTAGTGTTGGACAATACGATTTTGAATATTGCACTGCCCACTATCCAGCGGGATCTGCAGGCTTCGCAGAGCGAATTAGTGTGGGCAGTTGACGCCTATGTCCTCGTGTTTGCGGCTCTTCTCTTTACCTGGGGAGTCCTCGGTGATCGAATCGGTCGCAAGAAGGTCCTCATCATTGGTCTGAGTTTGTTTGCACTGGCATCTGCCATCGCGGCGTTTTCGGTCAGTGCCGGAATGTTGATCGGCATGAGAGCCGTCATGGGAATTGGCGGTGCGGCAGTGCTGCCAACGACGTTGGCAATCATCACGGTCGTTTTTCCGCCCCATGAGCGCGGGAAAGCAATTGGTGCTTGGGCAGGTGCCGTTGGGGCCGCTGTCGCACTCGGTCCCGTACTCGGTGGAACTCTGCTCCAGCACCCGCAATGGTTTGAGTGGCTTGTGGGTAACGAGTGGGGCTCTGTATTCCTTATCAACGTGCCAATAGTCATTATCGGACTGATTGCAATTGTGAAAGTCGTTCCGGAAACCAAGAATCCAAATCCTCGGGCTCTAGACATTCCGGGGCTGCTCATTTCAATTACCGGATTGGCGCTTTTGATTTATGGAATCATCCATGCATCTGAAACAAGAGAATGGCTGGCACCTTCCGTTGTTATTCCAGTACTGCTGGGAATAGCAGTTATTGGATTGTTCCTGTGGATCGAGTCCCGCAGCGACCACGCATCCTTTGACGTCGGTCTCTTTAGGAATCGTGGTTATGCGGTGAGCCTGACTGCAGTGTCTCTCGCATTCTTCGCACTGTCGGGGATTACCTTCGTTCTACCTTTCTATCTTCAGGTTCTGCGCGGCTATGACACGCTGATTGCGGGACTATGTTTCTTGCCATTTGCCGTTGGCCAAATCATTGCGGCTCCGCGCTCAGCAGCAATGGTCAATAAGTTTGGTTACAAGTCCGTCATGTCTGTTGGCCTTGGCTCGGTAGCTGTTGCCCTAGGTGCTCTGGCTTTCTTGGAGCTCGATACTCCGTTGTGGATTGTTCTCGTCGTTTTCTTCATCTTCGGTTTCGGCATGGGCAACGTGATTGCACCGGCCTCAACGGTTATGCAAAATGTGCTCCCGCTGGCCCGTGCAGGTGCGGGCTCCGCGGTACAAAACACCGTCCGTCAGGTAGGTGGAGCGCTGGGTGTCGCAATTATTGGCACCGTCCTTGCGACTCGTTACGCGAGCAATGTTGATCCATACTTGGCAGATCTTCCTGCTCAAATCCCTGACTCAGCCAAGGAGCTTGCCTCTGAGTCCGTCATCGGCACGGTCAGCGTCCTTGAGCAAGCTAGTAGCAGTGGCCTAGCTGCTGAAACGGTCAATCAACTTCGCTTGGGGTCATTTGAGGCTTTTCTCAATGCCAGTCACATCACGGCATTGATCTCAACGGCCATCATCCTCATCGCATTTTTTGTGGTTCTTTTTGGCTTACCTCATATCGACCCACCTCAAAAAATGCATCCCACTAGCCCAATGCCCATTCCCGATCCTGCGCACGCAAGTACATCAGCAGTCATTGAAGCCGAGTTCAGTAACTATCCGGCAGAAGCGGCAGAAGAAATTGAGCCGTCCCCAGATTCAAAGGTTTAATGGTTGACGTGTTGTCTCAGGAAATAGAAGGTCCAAAATCTTCCTGCAAGGGTCGGGGGCGCCCTCGCAGCGAGGACGTTGATCACCTGATCTTGGAGGCAGTTCTCGACGTTGTCGCTGAAGTAGGCCTCACGTCTGTCTCCATGGAAGGTATTGCGGCACGCGCTGGAGTAAGCAAAGCAAGTATTTATCGGCGTTTTGATTCCAAAGATAAATTGACCGTCGCCGCTGTCGAGTATATGCGTGAACAAAGCCCAGAAATTCCCACCAGTGGTACCGCATTTGAAAGACTCCATGGACTCCTCGATGGATTACGAGCGTCACTGCCCTCTTCACGATACGGGCGAATCATGGTGAATGTTCTTGCTGCAAGCAATGAAAACCCGGCACTTGCAAAGTTGGTGTACGAGCGAATTCTCATTCCGCGTCGGGCGCGGATTCGCGAGCTCATCCAAGAAGGCATCGATTCGGGGGAGTTTCCATCGAATATCAATATTGATGTGGCCATGCCAATCCTTGTGGGGCCGATGCTCTATCTGGGCATGTGGTCCATGGTTGATCCGGTGTCAGAGACGAAGACCATTGATGTTCTACGAGCGGTATTAAACCCTCAGCATCTATGAAAGTGAGCCGCTAACTTCGCCATTTATTGGTGATTGGCAATCGCCTGTCTCGACCAAATGCTTTCAGAGTGATCTTTGTGCCAGGGGGATACTGTCTGCGCTTGTATTCGGCCAGATCGGTTAATCGAATAATGCGATGAACGAGTTCAGAGTCAAAGCCATGTGCAATGAGTTCGGCCGCTGATTGATCTTGATGAACATAAGCGTCGAGGATCGCATCGAGCAATTCATAGTCAGGAAGTGAATCCGTATCCTTTTGATCTGGACGCAATTCAGCACTTGGCTCTTTAGTGATGCTGTTGGGTGGAATAGGTGGAATTTTCCCGTCAAGTTCTGCATGCTCATTGCGCCAGCGAGCTAAATCCCAAACGAGAGTCTTGGGAACATCCTTGATGGGTGCGAACCCTCCCACGGCATCACCATAAATTGTGGAGTAGCCAACAGACAGTTCGCTTTTATTTCCCGTTGCGAGCACGAGATGTCCTTCAGCATTGGACAGTGCCATGAGTGTTGTGCCGCGGATTCTGGCCTGCAGGTTTTCCTCAGTGAGGCCTGGAAGTGGAACGCTGCCATCTCGCAATTGATCCAAGTAGGCCGAAAACATGGGCGCAATGGGGATCTCCCTCAGGGCTAGCCCCGTGCGTGCGGCCAAATCCATGGCATCGGAGATCGAGTGCTCAGAAGAGTAGGGGCTGGGCATCGCGACCGCATGGACGCGTTCGGGTCCCAGTGCATCAACTGCGATCGCTGCTACTACCGCAGAGTCGATTCCACCACTGGCTCCGAGTAGAACCGATTGGAATCCATTTTTGTTCACATAATCGCGGAGTGAAAGTACAAGTGCTTCCCATACCTCGGCGACAGAATTAAGTGGGGGAGAAATTATTCCGACAGCATCGAGGTCCACGAAAAGTACGCACTCTACAAATTGAGGTGCGCGCGCAATGAGTGAGCCGCTGGCAGAAACCGCCATGGACCCACCATCAAAAACTAGTTCATCCTGGCCGCCAACGATATTGGTGTACAGGATCGTCGTGCCAGCTTGTGGTGCTCGAGTTTGGCAGAGGTCAAGGCGCACATCGTCCTTATCTCGCTCAAAGGGTGAGGCATTAAGCACCGCTAGAACGTCTGCGTGACCCTCACGAGCCCACTGAACAGGTCCACCCTCGCGCCACAGGTCCTCACAGATTGCAATTGCCACCCGTGCGCCATCAATGTCAATGATGAGTGGCTCGTTGCCGGGGAGAAAATACCTAGCTTCATCAAAAACGCCATAGTTAGGCAGAAAGTGTTTGTTGTACTTTGCAGTGACAGCGCCTGCGCGAATGACTGCGGCGCAATTGGTGGGTCCGCCTCGTGGGTAGCCCGAAGTATCAGTGAGTGGAGAATCAGAAAAATCGAGGTACCCAACGACTGTCGTGATGTCGCCGTATCCATCGGATGCAAGGTCGGCCGCGAGTTGTTCGACAGCCTCGCGAGAAGCAACCTGAAAGTCTTTGCGAAGGGCAAGATCCTCAACGGGGTACCCGGTCAGGCACATTTCCCCACAGAGGACCAGTTGCGCCCCACCTGCGGCGCCCTCAGCAACAGCTTGCCGAATCTTGAGGGAATTCGCACTCAAATCCCCCACGGTGGGGTTGAATTGGGCGAGGGCAGCGAGCAAGGTCACATGGCTGAGGGTACTTGTTAACCGCCCTGTAACACGACAGGGAGCACCATGGTCTCTGGGAGATCACCTGAGTTCATGAAATTCTTGAATCGCATGGAGGCATCAATGGACAAGCAAGCTGAATTCGTACTCCGCACGGTTGAGGAGCGCGATATTCGTTTCGTGCGACTGTGGTTCACAGATGTCCTCGGCGCGCTCAAGTCGGTGGCGATTGCACCTGCTGAACTTGAAGGCGCATTCAGCGAAGGCATTGGATTCGATGGCTCTGCAATCGAGGGCTTTGCTCGCGTCTATGAATCTGACATGTTGGCAAAGCCTGATGCCAGCACGTTCAATATTCTTCCCTGGCGCGAAGAGGGCCCAGGGGTCGCGCGAATGTTTTGCGATATTCGCATGCCCGATGGCTCGCCATCTTTCGCTGACCCACGCCATGTGCTCAAGCGGGCTATGACCAAAGCAGCAGACATGGGCTTTACCTTCTACACCCACCCAGAGGTTGAGTTTTATCTTTTCAAGGGTGAGCCCGAGCCGGGTCAAGAACCTGTCCCAGTGGATAAGTACGGGTATTTTGATAACGCTCCCAATGGAGTGGCGCACGACTTTCGCCGACAAGCAATCACCATGCTGGAGTCGATGGGCATTTCAGTTGAATTCAGCCACCATGAAGGTGGTCCGGGCCAGCAGGAAATTGATTTACGTTACGCCGATGCTCTCTCAACAGCAGACAATCTGATGACGTTCAGGCTTGCCATCAAAGAGGTAGCGCTTGACCAGGGCGTCTTTGCGTCATTCATGCCTAAGCCATTCATGCAATACCCGGGCAGTGGAATGCACACGCACCTTTCTCTCTTTGAGGGAGACACAAATGCCTTTTATGAGCCAGGTGCACCACACCAACTATCCAAAGTTGCCAGGTCATTTCTTGCAGGCTTGTTGGTCCATGCACCGGAGCTCACTGCGATCACCAACCAGTGGGTCAATTCCTACAAGCGTCTCGCGGGTGGGGCTGAAGCCCCAGCGTGGGTGTGCTGGGGCCGTCACAATCGTTCCGCGTTGATGCGGGTTCCCATGTACAAGCCGGACAAGTCCAACAGTGCACGAATTGAGTATCGCGCAATTGACAGTGCCGCAAATCCATATCTAGCATTTGCGGTGCTGCTCACGGCTGGACTCAAGGGCATCGAAGAGGGATACGAACTCCCCCCCGAGGCCGAGGATGACGTTTGGGCTCTCACACCAGCAGAGCGCAATGCGCTCGGCATGAAGCCACTGCCCGGCTCACTCAACCAGGCGATTATTGCCATGGAAAAAAGTGAATTGGTTGCTGAGACTCTGGGTGAACACGTTTTTGATTTCTTCTTGCGCAATAAGCGCGCGGAGTGGGAGGAATACCGCCAGCAGGTTACCCAATGGGAGTTGAACCGGTATCTGCCTTCCCTCTAACAAGTTGGGCGGTAAGTTCACCGTATGACTTCACCTCGAGGCGAATCACTACGCGGTGATCTGGTCCGCGCGGGGGTCGAGGATTCTCACGATGCATTAGCTCTCGTGGAAGTCATACAAGTGATGACAAAGGGTGAACTCTCGGTTAAAGAGATTTCCGATGCCCTAGTTGGCGCGGCGAATCCTGATCAAGCGCTGATCGCCTTGCGGCGCGTGCTCGAATCAATGTCATCTCAACAACTTGCGCGCTTTGGTTCCGAGGTCAGTGCAGAGCCCCTGGCTTTGGGGCGAATCATGCAAATTGTGGGACTCTCACAAGGTTTTGCTGATTTTCTCATTCGACATCCAGAGGTTGATGTGCTGTTGGACACAGAGGCGCTTGCGGAGCCCCCCACAGGAATATTGGAAAGGGTGTTTGGGGCAATTGGAGTTGATCCTCATTCACCTCTACCAATTGCGCCGAGTAATTCGGAGAACATCCTCAATGCACTCAGGGTCGCCTATCGCCGTGAACTAATGGGAATTGCAAGTCGCGACCTGTCGGGCGCTTTTCCCATGGAGATCATTGCTGGTTGGTTGAGCGACTTGGCTGATGTCATCCTTCAAGCGGCCCTTGCAATCGCTCGATCTGGTGCTGCTGATCCAACCTGCCCCCTTGCAATTATCGCCATGGGAAAAACTGGCGGTCGAGAGCTTAATTATGTGAGTGACGTCGACGTTATTTTTGCCACCGATTCGCAGGAGTCCATCGATGCGGCAACGGCCCTTGCCCGAGGGGTTATTCATGCCTGTGGTGCAACTACCTCTGAAGGTTCTATCTGGGAAGTCGATGCCGCGCTGCGTCCTGAGGGTAAGCAGGGCGCTCTCGTTCGTACAGTTGAATCACACGTTGGCTATTACGAACGGTGGGCCAGTACGTGGGAATTCCAAGCCCTGCTTAAGGCTCGTTTTGTTGCGGGTGACCAAATGGTTGGTGAGGAATACATCCATTCGATCCAGCCGTTTATCTGGTCCGCAGCCGACCGCGATGGATTTGTATCCGATGTTCAAGCCATGCGACGGCGCGTTGAGGATCACGTGGACTCAAGCGTTGGAGAGCGTGAAATCAAACTTGGTCCAGGCGGGTTGCGCGACATTGAGTTCTCGGTGCAACTCCTGCAACTCGTCCACGGTCGCAGCGATGTCCTACTGCGAAGCAGTAACACCATTGACGCCCTACGTGCCCTGGCAACGTGGGGCTATGTCGGACGTGATGAAGCATCAAAATTGGAAAATAGTTACCGATTTCTTCGCACTCTCGAACATCATTTGCAACTGCGTCAATTGCGACGCACCCACACCATGCCAGAAGCCCCAGATGAATTACGCACTCTGGCGCGCAGTATGGGAATTAAGGCAGAGCCAGTAGAAACACTTCTCAAGCAATGGAAAGCACACGCCACGGACGTGCGTCGAATTCATGAGAAATTGTTTTACCGTCCGCTGCTCAATGCCGTTGCAGGGCTTGACGCAACCGATGCTCGTTTGACCACAGCAGCCGCTGCGGACCGCCTACGTGCGCTGGGCTTTGTGGATCCCGATGGTGCATTACGAAACATAGAAGCACTCACATCAGGCATTAGTCGCAGAGCTATCATTCAGCGAACACTGCTGCCGGTGATGCTTTCTTGGTTTGCGCAGGCACCATATCCAGACGTAGGTCTGGCTGGTTTTCGGCAGGTGAGCGACCAGGTTGGGTCTAGTCATTGGTATTTGCGACTCCTGCGTGATGAATCCCTGGTTGCGGAAAGACTTGCACACATCCTCGCATCAAGTAAATATTTGACCGATTTGATTCGCAGGGCACCCGAGTCAATTTCCATGTTGGCGCGCAATGACGACCTCCAACCCGTAGATCTGTCCATCGAGTTGGCAGCAATTTCTAAGCGACATGATGAACCGATCAAGGTGGTCAATGCAATTAGGGCTATGCGCAGGCGCGAGCTCTTCCGCATTGGCGCGGCCGCCGCGCTTGGTGTGTCAAATGTGCAAGATGTGGGCACGGCGCTAACAGAATTAACGGATGCCACCATCGAGGGTGCCCTTGCTGCTGTCATGCCCACTGAGCCATTGGCGCGGGTTGCAGTGATCGCGATGGGACGTTACGGGGGCCGCGAACTTGGTTTCGGCAGCGATGCCGATGTGATGTTCATCTATGAACCTTTGGACGGCGCAGACTCTGAATTGGCAGGTAAACAGGCATTTAAAATCATCAACGAAATGCGAGCGCTCCTGAGCGCGCCAACTGATGAACCGACGGTAGAGATTGATGCTGATTTAAGGCCTGAGGGTAAAGCCGGTCCGTTAGTGCGGAGCCTGGAGTCCACAACCGCCTACTACGCCAAGTGGTCATCCCCATGGGAGGCACAAGCGCTCTTGCGAGCACGATTTGCCGCGGGTGATGAGGCTCTCGGCGCCGCTTTCATTGAAATGATTAATCCACTGCGGTATCCCGAGCAGGGACTTGATCAAGCATCGCTCATTGAGATGCGTAGACTCAAAGCGCGCATGGAGGCAGAGCGTTTGCCTCGAGGCGCTGACCCCGCGCGTCACACGAAATTGGGTCGCGGCGGTCTTAGCGATGTTGAGTGGGTGGCTCAACTCCTTCAGCTTCAGGGTTCAGGTGTCCATGAGCAATTGCGCACAACGTCCACGATGGGGGCTCTCATTGCTGAGTGCGAACTTGGCCTCATGAGCATTGCTGACCAAGATGTTTTGATTCGAGCTTGGATGTTGGCCAGTGAAGTGCGCAATGCGCTCATGCTGGTCCGGGCGAAGTCCAGCGATCTCATTCCAACCGATTACGTTGAACTCTCAGCGGTCACGTATTTGATGGGCTACCGCAGCGATAAGGCAGGGGAGTTGGAGCAGGACTACTTGCGGGCAACGCGTAGGGCAAGGGCGGTTATGGAGCGAATCTTTTACGCGACGCCTTAAAGGGAACGAGGGCTGGAGTGTTGGCAGCCCAGGTAACCCAGGCATCCTCATACTTCGATCGAAGCAGTGTGTCCTCCCAGCGGGATTTGCCCCAAAAGAACAGGACTGAGATAAACCACCAAGCCATGGTCCACCACGACCCCATGATGATTGTCAGGCCCAGTAGCCCAAATAGTAGGCCCGAATAGATCGGGTGGCGCACCAGCGCGAATGGTCCGCCTGTGCGCAAAGTTGCATCCGCTAGCGGCACAGGATTTGCAGTGAGTGCTTTTCCCAGTGACGTAAATGCCCATACGAGGAAGAGAGTTGCCGCGATCACCATTGCTCCACCGATTGCCAAACTCAGCGCGCTTGGTTCACGCCAGGGCAGCAGGATGAAGACGACGAAGACAAGGATCTGAACTGAAACGAGCAGCCACCCGAGTGCAGAATCTTTTTTCATGATTCCCACAGGGTAGCTGCTCGTTCGAGGTTTGGTGCTCTTTAAAGGTCGTAATACATTTCGAACTCGTGTGGGTGCGGACGCAAACGAATCGGTGCGATCTCGTTAGTGCGCTTGTAGTCGATCCAGGTTTCAATCAGATCGGCTGGGAACACTCCACCGGCCTGCAAATATTCGTTGTCTGCTTCGAGTGCTTCAAGGGCGGCATCGAGAGAAGCGGGCAACTGAGGAATGTTTGCAAGCTCCTCGGGTGGCAACTCGTAGAGATCTTTGTCAACGGGTGCCAAGGGCTCAATCTTGTTCTTGATTCCGTCAAGGCCAGCCATTAACTGAGCAGAGAATGCCAAGTATGGGTTGCTTGATGGGTCAGGAACGCGGAACTCAACACGCTTTGCCTTTGGTGAGTTGCCTGTAACTGGAATGCGGATGCAGGCAGAGCGGTTGCGCGCCGAGTAAACAAGGTTTACAGGAGCCTCGAAGCCAGGAACCAGACGGTGGTAGCTGTTCACAGTTGGGTTGGTGAATGCCAACAATGATGGAGCGTGAGCCAACAAGCCACCGATGTACCAACGCGCGATATCTGACAGTCCGCCATAGCCGTTTTCATCGTAAAACAATGGCTTGCCATCGAGCCAAAGTGACTGGTGGCAGTGCATGCCTGATCCGTTGTCGCCGAAGAGTGGCTTGGGCATAAAGGTTGCGGTCTTTCCGTGCTCCCATGCGACGTTCTTGATCACGTATTTGAACTTCATGAGATCGTCAGCGGAACTGCGAAGAGTGTTGAAGGTGTAGTTGATTTCACCCTGACCAGCGGTACCAACTTCATGGTGTGAGCGCTCAACCTTGAGGCCAACCTGCTGCAGTGATTTGACCATGTCATCACGGATGTCAGCGAAGTGATCTACCGGTGGAACAGGGAAGTAGCCACCCTTGTAACGGGTCTTGTATCCACGGTTGCCACCTTCTTCAACGCGACCCGTGTTCCAAGCGCCCTCTACTGAATCAATGTAGTAGTACCCGGAGTGCTGGTTTGTTTCAAAGCGCACGTCATCGAAGACATAGAACTCTGCTTCTGGTCCGAAGTAGACGGTGTCAGCGATTCCCGTTGATGCCAGGTAGGCCTCTGCGCGTGATGCCACGTTGCGCGGATCGCGGGAGTAGGGCTCATCGGTGAATGGATCAAGAATGGAGAAGTTCATGACCAGCGTCTTCGCGGGACGGAATGGATCCAAGTAAGCGGTCGAAGGGTCTGGCACGAGCTTCATGTCAGATTCGTGGATCGCCTGGAAACCACGGATCGAGGATCCGTCAAACATGAGGCCGTCGTCGAAGGCATCCTGAGTAAATGAACCGACGGGCACATTGAAGTGCTGCATGACGCCGGGGAGATCCATAAAGCGAACGTCGACGAATTCGACGCCTTCCTTCTTGATGAAGTCCAGAACCTCTGAACTGTTCTTGAACATGCTGCCTCCTGATAACTGCCAGAATCTGACGGATTTTTCCGTGATTGGGACTAAGCCTAGATAGCGGGCGTATCGAGGGCGTATCCCGCTTGTTACCGCCGTGTTAACGCATGTCACTCAAGTGAGCCCGAATGGCCCAATCCTCGGCTGCGCCCATACCCTTTGGATGCTTGCGCCCGCGTAGACTGCCAATATGGCCATTGAGGTAGCACATCTGACCAAGAGCTTTGGATCTGGCGTCACCGCGGTCAAGGATCTGAGTTTCACCATCACTCCTGGCAAGGTGACGGGCTTTCTTGGGCCAAACGGTTCGGGCAAGACCACCACATTGCGCTGCCTTCTTGGCCTGGTGAGCCAGACGTCGGGCACAGCCACGATTGATGGAGTGCCCTACCGGGAGATCGAGAACCCAATCACCGTAGTTGGTGCATCTTTGGAGGCCAGTGGATTCCACCCCGCGCGTTCGGCTCGCAACCACCTGCGCATGATCGCGGCTGTCGCGGGAATCGCTGACACCCGAGTCGATGAAGTCCTCCACACCGTGGGTCTGACCGAGGCGGCTGACCGCAAGGTGGGTGGGTATTCACTGGGCATGCGACAAAGACTTGCACTCGCCGTGGCTCTTTTGGGGAGCCCAAGTTTTCTGATTCTCGATGAACCTGCAAATGGTTTGGACCCTGAAGGGATCTCGTGGTTGCGCAGTTTCTTGCAACATCAGGCGGGTCAAGGTGTCACAGTGCTCGTCTCGAGCCACGTGCTCTCTGAAGTACAACAGACTGTTGACGACGTCATCATTATTCGAACTGGCTCGCTTGTTTACCAAGGCTCGCTCAAGTCACTCTCCGATGGTGGTCCGGCTGAAGTCATTGTGCGCGGTCCCTCGGTTGACAAACTCAAGGAGACTCCCGGTTGGACCGTGCGAACAGGGGAGCATGGTGAACTAATTGTGATCGGGGTCAGCGCCGCTGAGATCGGCCATCGAGCTTTCACCGAAGCAGTCGAGCTCCACGAACTCAGGGAAGTGACCCCGGACTTGGAGGCTCTGTTCCTTGGTTTGACTCAGAGTGAAGGAGGCGCGCAATGAGAAATCTGGTGAAATCGGAATTCCGCAAGGCGTTCTCTACCAAACTTCTCTGGATCCTCACCCTGTCGGCACTGGGCTTTGTTTTATTGTCCGTGGTGCTGGGGGTTTACCTGACACCTGGTCCACCGGGGGCCGAAGATGTCAATGCGCTTCTCGTTCCAGCTGCGGTAACAAATATCTTTTCCAGCGCTGGTAGCGCTTCCATTTTTGTGATTATTTTGGGCATCATCGCCATGAGTGGCGAGTATCGAAACCAAACAATCACATCAACATTTTTGGCCACTCCACGTCGACAGTCAGTGATCTTTGCCAAGGTAATCACCTACACCATCATTGCTTTCGTCATCGCGGTAATTATGTGGATTGCCGTTGTCGTGGTGGCATCAATTTTGTTGACAACGGTGGAACACGCACCGGTTGAATGGAACGCTGTCTTTGAAATTCTCGGTGGAACCATTCTTGGCCTTGTGCTCTACGCAATCTTGGGCGTGGCCATCGGTGCGCTGATCACGAATCAAGTTGCTGCAGTGGTTATTACTTTGGTGTGGATCTTTGTTGTTGAAGCATTGCTCACTGTCTTTGTCGACTGGTTGGGAAAGTGGCTCCCCGGTGGCGCTCTCAACTCGATCCTGCAGGCAACGAATACGTCAGGTTTTGGTGGGACTGAGGCTTTGAATGTTCCTGCTGCGGCACTCTTGCTTATCGCTTACACCGTGGTATTTGCTTCTGCTGCTGTTTTCAGTACAAACCGCAAGGACATCACGTGAGCACTCCGCGGGACCTGATGTTTCCGGAGCAAGTATCTGCGGGTTTTGGCCGACGGCTAGGTGCACTGTGCATTGACTGGTTTGCCAGTCTAGGCGTGGCGGTTTTGCTGTTTCGACAGTTTGCTTACGGTTCACCTGAGTCGATGATTGCCACGGTGATCATCTTCTATTTCGAAATTGTTCTTTTCACCTTTCTCATTGCCGCATCCTTTGGCCAGAAATTGCTCAAACTTCAGGTCGTCAGCATCAATGGAGGGCGCTTAGCGCTGTGGCGCATTGCAGTTCGCACATTCCTTATCATTCTCGTGATTCCGGCCCTCGTTTTGGACTCACAAGGACGAGGATTGCACGATCGAATCGTGGGTTCTCAAGTCGTGCGAGTGAACTAGGCAGGAACTGCCTGTCCGGGCCTTTTAGCGCGGGCGGCGAACAGAACGTGCACTGGTGGGCATGGGCCCCTTGGGAATCGGCAACGCATTCGCAGCGCCACCGAGCGCATCAAGGCGACGACGAATCTCAGTGATTTCGCCACCTCGAAGGTTGCGGGGGAGTTTGTTCAGAGTTTTTTGAAGTGACTTCAGTGCCACCTGATCGTCAGCGGTCCCAACCTGAATTTCATAGATGGGAATGTCGGGTACCCATCGAGCGGTTTTCTTGCGCTCATTGATCAACAACTGGGTGACGCGGTTTCCCGGACCTTCTGAGATCAAGATGACACCTGGCTTACCAATCACCCGAGAAACCATGTCTTGGCTCTTGTTGATTGCCACCGCAGGGGTGACAGCCCATTTATTGCCACGAATGGACTGAATCACTGCGGCTGCTGCGCCAGGCTGGCCTTCAATTGAGGAGTACGCGGCTGTCATGGCGCGGCGACTGAACCAATAGGTGCCAACCAGCAGTCCAACTGGAATTCCAACAAGAATTGAGGTGAATGGGTTAAGCAGAATCCACACGGGTGTTGCCACAACGGCGGCAGAAACTATGAATACACCGAGGACCTCTGCCCACAGGAACGGGAAGGTCTTAGAGGTCATCTTCCAGTTTTGGATGATGGATGAAAGTCCCTGTCTGAATCTGCCTTTAGCCACGAGGTCAGCCTAGTGGAGGCTGATGATGGTGATTGAATCGCCAATGTTGATGACGCCAGGTCTCTCAACCCAACCCGTAACGCCCCGAAGATGCATGGCGGCCTTGGGAAACGCGTGCGGTTGGGTTCCGTACCGTGAACCCACCATCGTTCCTGCAATCGTGCATGGGTTGTTCTCGCCACCGGTCATAATGCTTGCGCCACTGGGAAACATGAGCCGGGTCATGAGAGGGAGCTTGGTGAGATCCGGCAGTCCTTCCGTACAAATATTGTCTGCGATAGTGCCCGGCAAGATTTCATTAAGGCCCATGTTCTCCGCGATCGTGGCAAGCTCTGCTGAATCAACGATCGAAATTTGCCGGTAGTTACGAATCGTTGTCCCGCGCTCAAAAGCATGCTTTTCACGCGAGTTTGAGAGCATCGTTTCACCAAAATGGCGATCACCGGGCACACCGCCCCACTCAAGGGTTATGGAGTTGACGGGGTTCGGGAACTCCTGGTCCGGATGCCACACGTGTAAGGCTGTAACTGTTGGGTTCACGATGTCTTATTCTTGCTTTCGCGGAGGGCTTTAGCTTGGGCATAGAGCCGTCCTGCGCGATAGCTCGACCGAACCAGCGGGCCACTCATGACACCTGCGAATCCAATCTCAGTTGCCCGCTTGTCCCAGTGAACAAATTCCTCGGGCGGGGCCCAGCGAGTGACAGGGTGATGAAGTTTCGAAGGACGCAGGTATTGAGTAATCGTGATCAGGTCACATCCCGCTTCATGGAGGTCAATCAACGCTTGATCGATTTCCTCAGCTTCCTCACCCATGCCAAGAATTAAATTGCTCTTGGTCACGAGATCGGCATCACGCGCCTGAGTGATCACATTAAGGCTGCGTTCGTAGGTAAAAGCTGGGCGAATCTGCTTGAAAATCCGAGGAACGGTTTCTACGTTATGCGCGAGTACTTCCGGCCGAGTATCAAAAACCACCTTGAGAAGCTCAGGGTTTGCAGAGAAATCTGGAATCAAAACCTCAACACCTGTGTCGGGGTTGAGTTCTTTGATCAATCGAATCGTTTCAGCATAGAGCCAAGAACCTTCATCAGGGAGGTCGTCGCGGGCGACGCCTGTCACGGTTGCGTAATTAAGCCCCATGGTTCGGACAGATTCGGCCACGCGTCTGGGTTCATCCATGTCCAGTGGCTCAGGTTTGCCCGTGGCAATTTGGCAAAAGTCGCACCGACGCGTGCACTGTTCTCCGCCAATGAGGAATGTTGCCTCGCGGTCCTCCCAACATTCATAAATATTGGGGCAGCCTGCTTCTTGGCACACCGTGTGAAGGCCTTCGCGTGCCACAAGACTCCGAATCTCTGTGTATGCGGGGCCAGTTTTCATTGTGGTGCGAATCCATGGCGGTTTTCGCTCAATGGGCACTTCAGCATTGCGCGCTTCAATCCGCAGCAACTTGCGCCCATCGGGATTTGTACCGGTGTAGACCGTATCGGAACTCATCAGTTTCCTTTGCTGCTTGAAACGGGGGCCATCAATATTCCAGCTAGGTGCTCTTCTAATACAGGAAGTACTTCTTGCGTGGTGATCTCGCGACCAACTTCGGCGCTCAAGGTTGTCACGGTGGCATCGGTGATGCCACATGGAACTATGGCATGGAAGGCATCGAGAGAGTTATTGCAGTTCAACGCAAATCCGTGCAGCGTGACGGCTTGGGAAACGCGAATGCCGATTGCGGCAACCTTGCGGGCTGGCAGTGGAGATGTAACCCACACACCACTGCGCCCCTCAACTTGATCTGATACAACACCGAAACTTGCACACACATTGATCAGCATGTCCTCGATTCGGCGAACATGCGCCACAACGTCGATGGGATCGGGGAGGTGGACAATGGGGTAACCGACAATTTGACCGGGACCATGCCAAGTGATTTTCCCGCCGCGATCTACGTCGACCACGGGTGTTCCATCGAACGGGCGCTCATGTAACTCTGTGCGCTTGCCCGCCGTGTACACGGATGAATGTTCCAAGAGAAGAACTGTGTTAGGGCGTGAACCCGCGACAACCTCTGCATGAATTTCGCGCTGCATGTCCCAGGCGATTTGGTAGTCAACATTGGATCCCAGATGGATCACTTCAAGCTGTGACATGAACGCGCCCTTCGTGGGGTTTGCCGTCATCAGAGTGCCCGTGGAGCTTCCTGATGACCGAATCTGCTGCCCTTCTGCCGCTCACCATAGCCCCTTGGATGCTGGACGTCGCACGGTAATCACCGGCCAGATACACATTGTCATGAAGTGTGGGTTGCCTAACATGATGAGGCGGATTCATCGCGGGCAGTGCGTGCGCGATCGGGTAGTGACCAATGAGTTCCCAAGATGAAGTGTCAACGCCGTACATTGCCCTCAAGTGAGGTGCCAAATCGGTGTCTCTCGGATGAATGCCAATGGCAGAACTGGACATCAGCGAATATCCGGGGGCATACTCGGGCGCAGCATTGGTCATGACCACGCTGTTAATGAGTGGACCTGCACCACCACCGTTAACAATTAAGACGGGCTTGGATTCAGTGAGCTCTTGCAGCGGTGCCAGGTGGTACCAGGTTGTTACCGAGTGCCACGCGGGAGTGGCTAGGCCGACCAGTTCCCGTGCCGCGCTGGAGTCTGTTGCCATGATGACGGCTTTTGCATGATGCCGCGTCCCTCCAATTGTCACCGAATTTTCTGTGACGGCCTCCGCGGGGGAGTTGAAGTGCACCGAACCACTTGGTAGTGCGTGAAATATTTGATCCGGGATCGCTTGCATGCCACCGGCGGGGACTGATGGAGTTCCGCGAATGAAACTCTTAAGGATCAGGTCCATGAAGCGGCGTGAGGTATTTAGATCGCCATCCAGAAAAACTCCGGCAAGGAATGGACGAATGACTTCTGAGTAAAAGGTACCGGTGATGCCTGCTCTCGCCAGAGCCTCGGCAGCGCTCATATCAATCTCAGCCGCGATTTCAGCTGCGGGCCTATTCCTCTGAGACAGAGCGTATTTGACAAATGCCAACTTTGAGCGCAGCGAGCCGGAGGACGGCAGGGCCGACGCTGGTGCCCATAGCGGCAACTCACGGGGATCTGCGAGTTTGACATTTCCATGGGACGTGCACGAGATGACGGCCGAACTAAAAGCCCGAAGATTAAGGGCATCGTGATCAAGCACGCGCGCCGCCTCGGGGTAGGCAGGGTTGTAGAGCTGAAAACCTCGATCCAGTAGGGCGCCGCTCGAGTGTCGATCAGTTTGCACGCGACCACCGACGCGATCGCTGGCTTCAAATACCGTGACGTTAAAACCAAAAATACTTAGTTGCCGTGCCGCCGCCAAGCCGGCTAGACCGGCTCCAACAATTGCAACATCGGTTTTCACGACTGGCTAGGCCAGCGCCTGGCGAATGGCCGACTCAATTGTCGTGTCTTGGAATGTGAAGGCATTTTGCTGCAACACCGCTGGTAGAACTCGGGCACTGCTTAAGACTTCGGTGGAAAACTCACCAAGCACAGTCTTGAGTGCGATCGAGGGCACGGGAAGAAGCGTTGGGCGACCCAGAACTGAGCCCATAATTTTTGTGATCTCGGTGTTGGTCTGCGGTGTTGGGCCGGTGAGATTGACAGGGCCGGTGATCGAGTCGTTTTCCATGAGGTAGGTCAGTGCTGCGATTTCATCGCGCATCGAGATCCAGGACCAGTATTGCTTTCCGCTGCCCAACTTGCCGCCAACACCTGCTTTGAATAGCGGGAACATGCGACCCCACGCGCCACCTTCCGCGGCGACAACTAGCCCGGTGCGAGGGTGAACGACTCGAATGCCGGCATCACGCGCAGGGTTTGCGGCTGCCTCCCAAGCCACGACCACATCAGCGAGAAAACCGTGGCCGGATGGATCCATTTCTGTGACTGCTTTATCTCCCGTATCACCATAGAAACCGATTGCTGACGCGCTAACGAGCACCCGAGGTCGTGGATCAAGGGCTGCCATGGCGCGAGCGATCGTGTCGGTGCCTTTGACACGGCTTTCCAGGATTTCGCGCTTATATGCATCGGTCCATCGATGGTCTCCCACACCGGCCCCTGCAAGGTGAATCACTGCTTCGGATCCCGCGAGTTTTTCCAAATCAACGAAACCAGATTCAGGATTCCAAGTAATTTCATCCGGAGCATTCGCGGCTCGACGCACCATGCGGTAAACGTCGTGACCTTTGTCGCGCAAGTGAGCAACAAGGGGTGTGCCAATGAGACCCGATGCCCCGGTGACAGCGATTTTCACTATCAGACGCCCAATTCTGCGTCAAAGGAAGCATCTTCGAGGCGGACTTTCATTGTGCTCAGGAATCGTGCTGCGTCGGCGCCATCAACTAGACGGTGGTCATAGGAGAGTGCAAGGTAAACCATGGAGCGAATCGCGATGACGTCCTGTCCGTTGTCGTCGGTGACAGCCACCGGGCGCTTGACCACTGCACCTGTTCCAAGGATGGCAACCTGAGGCAAGTTGACAATGGGAGTGTCGAACAGTGCTCCACGGCTACCGGTGTTTGTCACGGTGAACGTTCCGCCCGAAAGATCGTCGGGGGAGACCTTGCCCGTTCTCGTGCGGTCTGCGAGATCCGCGATCCTGCGGCTAATGCCGGCGATATTGAGTTCGCCTGCATCGTGGATTACGGGCACGAGAAGTCCCCGCTCGGTATCGACCGCGATGCCAATATTCTCTTGGCTGAAGTAGGTGACGGTCCCGGCATCGACATCGATCGATGCATTAATTTGCGGATATTGCTTAAGAGCTTCAACCGCTGCCTTGACAAAGAAAGGCATGAACGAAAGCTTCACACCTTCACGTTGTTCGAAAGTTTTCTTGACACTGTTGCGCAAGGTCGCAATGCGAGTCACATCAACTTCAATGACGGTCGTGAGTTGAGCTGACGTTTGCAGTGATTCCACCATGCGCTCCGCGATCACTTTGCGCAGGCGAGAGAGTGGCTCAGTTGTGCCTGGGATGGGACCAGCAGTTTTGTGCGGCGCAGGCTTACCTGCTGAGGTTGCAGCGGGTGTTGGTGATGCTGGAGTTGTGGCCGGAGCGGTTGCAACTGGAGCAGCAGGTTGTGGCGCACTGACCGCAGGTACAGCAGCAGGAGCGCTGCCAGCAGCTGCTTGAACATCCGCTTTGGTGATCCGGCCACCCGCTCCCGTGCCTGTGACGGTGGTGAGGTCAATACCTGCATCGGCGGCCATCTTGCGCACCAATGGTGTGACATATCCGGGTGAATCTGAAGTTGCAGGCGCGCTTGGCGGTGTGCTTGCGGGCGCTGCGGGAGCGGCAGGAGCACTTACAGGTGCGCCAGAACTGGAGCCGATGCGACCTAACTCTGCGCCCACTTCGATGACGGCATCCTCGGGGGCTGTAATTGCGGTCAAGATTCCCGCGGCGGGCGCAGGGATCTCGGTATCGACTTTGTCGGTGGAGATTTCAACGATTGGCTCATCAGCGGCAACGGTGTCACCAACGGCCTTGAGCCAGCGAGTAATGGTTCCTTCGGTGACGCTTTCGCCCAGTGCAGGCAAAGTGATAATCGTTTCTGCACCTGTTGCCTGAGTTGGAGCAACTGTTTGTTCAACAACTGCTGGCAATTCGACCGCAGGCTCTACTACCTCTTCCATTACTGGTGCTGGAGCTGCGGGTGCAGCTGGGGGAGGTGAAGCCTTCGCCTCGGATGCCTCTCCGATCACCGCAAGTTCGGAGCCAACTTCAACCACGTCATCTTCTTGGGCTGACAGTGAGAGCAGGATCCCCGTTGCGGGGGATGGAATCTCGGTGTCCACTTTGTCGGTGGAGACTTCGACGAGGGGTTCGTCTGCAGTTACGTGATCTCCCACATTTTTTAGCCAACGGGTGATGGTGCCTTCAGTGACGCTTTCGCCCAGTTGAGGCATTGTGACCGACACGGACATGTGGTGCTCCTTGGTGTGATTGGTTCCTGTTAGGCGTGAGCGTGCAGTGGTTTGCCAGCAAGTGCGAGGTGTGCTTCTCCCATTGCTTCATTTTGGGTTGGGTGTGCGTGAATCAAAGTTGCGACATCCTCTGGGGTTGCTTCCCAGTTGACAATGAGTTGAGCCTCACCGATTTGTTCACCAACACGTGAACCAACCATGTGAATTCCGATTACGGGTCCATCTTTCTTTTGAACTAATTTGATGAACCCTGCCGTGCCGAGAATTTGACTCTTGCCGTTGCCACCGAGGTTGTATTCGTATGCGACAACATCGTCGCCGAATTGGGCCTTTGCCTGGGCCTCCGTCATGCCAACGCTGGCAACTTCGGGCTCGCAGTAGGTGACCTTGGGAATATTGATGTCCTCGATCATGATCGGGTTCATGCCAGCGATTTCCTCGGCGACAAAAATTCCATGTTGGAATCCGCGGTGGGCAAGTTGCAGCCCCGGTGTGATGTCACCGACGGCATAAACATTGGGCACATTTGTACGCAGCCGATCATCGACGAGTACCCAACCGCGCTCCATGGCCACGCC
>JAFMDS010000071.1 GCA_017857175.1 Candidatus Nanopelagicales bacterium
CCTAGCCGGCAAGAGTCCCGGCAAAGATCTGCCAGGCCAATAGACTTTTCGCGACCAAGCTGAGAATGATGTACCAACGTTCCCCGTAACGGTAGTTGGCGAACTTTCCAACTTTTTTGTATTGCAAGTATTGAATGAGCGCAAAAGAGTTGAAGAATATAAAGAGTGAAACGATGATGCCATATACGAATGCCGGTGGCGCTGCCCCTGAAGTGCTGCCTGGAGAGAGCACGTAAACGAGAATTGCAATCCACGGAACAATGCCGGCAACGCAGCCAAAAACAAATGGGAGCATGCCCCCACCGGGCTGCTCATATTTCTCCTGCAGCCATCCAAACAGAATCATGGAAGCGTTGACACCGAAAATTCCAATGAGGGCTGCGATATCAGAGATGCCTACGATTTCAGCGATGAGCACGATCATGACGGATGAACTGATGGAGTATTCAACCCAGCGGAAATAGTTGTGCTGCATGTTGATGCCCGCGATGTACTTTTTGAAATAAAGGGGACTTGCCACTAAAAAATGGAAAAACGCTGACAGGGCGAAAAAGAGCGCTACGCCTATGGCAAGTGGTGAGTCAAAAAGTGTGACCTGATCGCCCGGGAAGGTACCGGGAGGGCCCTCGAGGTAGCTCGCGGTGATGGGCAGTGAGAAGTCATTGGCCAGAATCAGGATGAGGGTTAACTGGATGAGGTGGGCAAAGCCGGCGATTATGTTCCAACGTCGCAAACTCGTATCCGTGATATTCATTTTGATTCCTCTTCGTTGGGGTTCTCTTTTACCACTGTAACCTCTTCAACAACTTCATAGCGCAGTTGCCAAATATCGACCAAACTCATGATCATCGCTGCAACAGGTATTGCGAGGAGCGCCCCGGCAACGCCGAATAGTGCGGCCCCCACCAGCACTGATGCGAACGCCACCGCCGGATGCACATTGACGGCTCGAGCGCTGATCCGAGGCTCAAGTGTGAGGTTCTCAACCTGCTGGTAAATCAGTGCCCAAAAAAGTGCCAGAACACCGACCCAAGGGTTGTCACTAAGAACGCCAACCAGTACAGGTAGGGCAATAGCAATGTAGGTACCAATGGTGGGAACAAACTGTGCCACGAGTCCTGTCCAGATGCCTAAAGCTAGCCACGAGGGCATACCGATGATCCAGAAAACTAAAGCGCTGGTGGTGCCGTTGATTGTCGCGAGGATTACCCGGGCAGCAACATAGTTTCCCGTCTTGAGAGCCGTGATGTCCCAGATCTGAGCCATGCGTGGCTGAAATTTAGGAGCGAAGAGCGAGGCCACGTAACGGCGGAATCGGGGTGCATCGGCCGAAAGATAGAACGCGAACAGGCCAAATGTGAACAGGCCAAAGAAGCTGATGGCGAGTGAGCCAATAATTCCAATTACTCCTGAGAGAACTTCGGTGGCGTACATGGCTGATTGTGCGGGGGTAATGTTGAGTTGATTCCAAAGATCGGTTACTTCATAACTCGAGTTTGTCTGCTGGTTGACCCAGTCAATTGCGTTGTCCAACAAACCCGGTAGCGCCTGAATGAGTTCAGCAATTTGCTTTATCAGTAGGTTGCCAAAGGCAGCGCCAAAAATAATCAGAAAAAGTACGACCGAAACCATAACGATGGCGGTTGCGAAACCGCGCTTCATTCGACGAGCGAGCCGGGAGACTGCAGGTTCCATGGCGATGGAGGCAAACCAAGCCATGAGAATGATGAAAAAGACTCCACCGCCGTCTTCAACGAGGAAACTGATGAGCAGGCCAATTGCGACTATGGCGAGTGCGATGAAACCGATCCGCCATATGTTCCGGGTGTCAAACCGAATTGTTTGTTCGCCACCGGTAGATCTCATCGGGTCACTTGGCGGATCATCGTGACGAGACATGGTTGAAGAGTAGTGGAGGTTACCCATAGTGCCAAGTAACGGAATCAGCTGGATTCGTGTTGGACCGTCTCGATCAGAGTTCGAAGCCGAAGGACATTCTGGCTCCAGTTGGCACTCTCCTGAACATGAATTCGTGCTCGTTCAATCTGGTCTCGGGTTTGCTCTGGGTGCGAGAGGCAACTAAGAATTTCTTGAACAAGTGAATCCGCATTCCCGGTTTCAAAAGTCCTACCGAGTGGACCAGAAGGGCTGTCCAGCAATGCGACGTTGCCGGGGGAGTTTGAGACAACAACGGGCACCGACATGGCCATCGCCTGCAGTAGCGTGACCGAGGTTCCATCGGTTACAGCTGCCGACAGATAAACATCGCTCTCGCTGAGCAACTCGGGGAGACTGCTTTCATCAACTCTGCCAATGAAATGGCAGTGTTTGAGTTGAAGTTCATCCGCGAGAGCCTTAAGTTTGTCACTCAAACTTCCGGTGTTCCCAACGAGCAACTGGCAGGCATGCCCGCTCTCTTGTAAGAGTGCGACGGCACGGAGAATGATGTCCACTTGGTAAAGATCTTCATGTGCCCGCAGGGTTACAAGACGAATGGGCGAGTGCATATCCCGCGATGATGTACTGGAAAAGGTATCTAGGTCAATGCCCCATGGAATAACGGCAACGCCTAATTCGGGGATGCCCGATTCACGAGCAATTATTCTTGTTGGCTCTGAATCAACAATGATTCCATCAAGATTCGCGAGCCAAGAAGTATCGCTGGATTCCACGAGTTGATGCAAATCAAAACCCCATGACAACCCGATAACGGGGTTGGTTCCGTTGAGCAGACCGCGGTCCATGGCTGTTAGAGGGCCAACAATGAGTGGAACACGAGGAGGTGTTGCAGGTGAAATTTCAGTTGTGACCGCGTAACCCAAGCTTTTGAGCGCTTGAATCCACCGCTGATCATGAATTCCATCTGTCTGGCTTAGGTAAATGACCTGTTGAGGAGAGATAGTGCCCATTTAGACCAAGTCAGACCACGAGATGAATTCCCCAGCAACAATGGCCCGCGTAGAGGTTTTGCCTGGAACTTGAGTTACGTCATGTGCGGGTATGGCCTCGCTCGGTGCCGGGCGAAGGACCTCCAGATCCTCACGAGTAAACACGTGGCCTGTGGGAATATTCCTTGCGGCACGAACACAACGTCTTTGCAGCACAATCGTTTCAGTCTCGTTGTCTTCGATTCCTTTGGTTCCTGTTCCCAATGCGGCTTCAAGTTTTCTGGTGTCCTCGACCATGGCACGCCAGGTTGTTGGGTCCATGGAGAAACCGTGATCAGGCCCTGGAAGGCTTGTATCGTCGGTGAAATGCTTTTCAACGACTCGAGCACCAAGTGCCACAGCTCCCAAGACCGTGACGTGACCTGGCGTGTGATCAGACAGGCCGAGAGTGACGCCGGGGAATAAATCAGCGTACTGATTGAGCACTCGCAAATTAACGTGATGAATGTTTTCGAGGCTGCCTTCGTAGTTGGTGTTGCACTGCATGAGGACGAGTGGGACACCTGTATTGAGAAGTAATTCCATCGCGCGCGTGACGTCCTCGAGATGGGCGGCACCTGTGGCGAGGATTACGGGTTTGCCCAGGGCAGCTATGGCCGCGAGTTCCTCGAGCCAGTTGACATCGCCGGATCCCACTTTGAATGCATTGACATAGGGATCAAGGTGAGCAACTGCTTCGAGGTCATAGGGGGCCGACATGAATTCAATACCAATATTCCGAGCGTGCTCGGCTAGCGGCTCGGTCCAACTCCACGGCAGGCTTGCGGCCCGATAGACCTCGAAAACTGATTTGTCCCAGGTTGCCTGGTGCGACTGTTGTGTTCCGAGTGCTTTGAATCCGTAGTCGCTGACAATGTGCTCGGCGCGAAAGTGTTGAAATTTCGCGCACTCCGCACCCGCATCGCGGGCCATGGTCATCAGGTTTTTTGCACGCTCGAGGTCACCATCGTGGTTTGCCGCGATGTCAGCAATGAAATATGTTGGCTCAGATGGACCGATTTTTCGGCTTCCAATGGTGAAATAACTCACTCCCTGACTCTATCGGGTCGAGGGGGACCCCCGACACGCATGCGCACACTTGTGCAATTAGGGATTCACGTTTACCGTACTTGAGTGAGATTCCCCGCGTTGCTCATTGTTTGGGCACTCATATTGAGCGTCGTTCCAGCAACAGCGTCACACGCGGTGAGCCAGTCCGTTGAAGCCAACAGTTCAGTGGCCGCAAAAAAGAATCGCGGGAAGGCATGTCCGACCAAGAATTTTTGGCTGGGTGCAGGTTGGGGTGCTGACAGAGGCCGCCGCTCACATGCGGGCATGGATATGGGTGGAAAACGTGGTACGCCAATTTTTGCTATCGAAACTGGACGCATTAATCGCACCAAGCGCCAATCAAACGGGGCTCTTCAAATTGTGATGAAGGGCAGAAGCGGATCGATGTATTACTACGGCCACATGGACAAGGTTCTTGTTAAGGGTGGTCAGCGAGTCACAAAGGGCCAGGTAATTGGAAGGATGGGTGACTCTGGCTCTAAGGGGCAGGTTCACTTGCATTTTGAGTATTGGAAGAGTGGCCGCGAATCCGATGCAGTTAACCCCATCAAGTTGCTCAAACGAATTTGCCCGAGTATTTAA
>JAFMDS010000005.1 GCA_017857175.1 Candidatus Nanopelagicales bacterium
GTTTCATCGACCATGATGGTCGCTCCTTTGCGTACTTGGGTACACCCAAATACATGTCAGTGGAGTAATCCGAAGGTTTGTGACTATCGGTTACTTCAAGCTTCTCGGTCTGCCCATCAGGTTCGCGCGTCAATTTTCTTGAGCTGCGACTTCCTGGTTGAGCCACATGATGCCCAACGCCGCTGAGTCGACTTTGTGGTCGACCTATGCGCTCACTCGGTCGAGATCGAATGGATCTCCTACCGTGTAATTCACTTCGTCCAGCAGGGCTAGTGGTCCTTGTGCCAGGCGAGTGACCCTCACGGGTTTCTGCGGCACTAGTCCCCCCACTTGCTTCAGTGCGGCGAGTACATCATCGGGTCGAACGGACGGTGTTATGTGCCGTACGACCATGTGGAGTATGACACACCCGTCCACGTTTTGGTCCGTTTGGGCACCTGTTTCGCCGTCGATCAGCGTGAATTGAACAATTCCTGCCCTGGCGTCAAATGAGCGCTTACCTGCCTTTGTGAGGCGCTCCACCGTGATTTCCGGGCTGGCCAAGACTGCCGCAACCGCCGATTCCACCTCAGCTCGTGGGGCGACTATCTCGGCTTTCCAGAGGCTGGCCTCTAGCCGGTGGGCGAAATCGGAACCGTGGGCGACCACAACCTCAACGACATCGAGCCCCGGTGGGAGTGCTTCATCGAGTTCGCGACGCACTTTGTCGGGATCACACATTGCCGTCACCCCGATTTCTACGTATTCAGCTTCACTGGCAACGCCCGTCGGGGCAGAATTTGAATATGAAATCTTGGGGTGCGGGTTGAATCCAGCGCTGTAGGCCATCGGAATATCTGCCCGGCGGAGTGCACGTTCCAGTGCCCGTTGAAAATCGCGATGACTTGAAAATCTCAACCGTCCGCGCTTGGCATAACGCAGGCGTAATTTCTGAATCGTTGGTGCAAGATCGCGATCAGGCGGCCGATTTTTGGTCTGCTTGCTCATTAAGGCGCAGGCTCTCCGGACAAAACCTGAGATGGTCTCGGTGCCGGCATGGGTAAATCGACAACGCCCGTTGGACCTACTTGAATCTCAGTATCGAGTTGATCGCAGACACCGCAGTCAAAACATGGGGTCCAGCGACAGTCATCAACGGCAACTTCGCTGAGTGCGTCCTGCCAGTCCTCCCACAGCCATTCGGCATCAAGCCCTGAGTCGAGGTGGTTCCACGGCAAGACTTCGGTGTACTCGCGCTCACGGATGGTGAACCAGTCAACATCAACTCCCGTGCCATCAAGGCCGTGCTCTGCGGATTCCATCCAACGGTCATAGGAGAAATGTTCACTCCACCCATCGAAACGAGCACCGTTGCGCCACGCGGACTCAATAACATTGCCCACCCTGCGATCACCGCGCGAAAGTAACCCTTCAACGATTCCCGGCTTACCATCGTGGTAACGAATGCCTATTGCCTTGCCAAATTCGCGGTCATCGCGGATTGCTTCTTTGAGTTTGCGCAACCGCGAATCAGTTGATTCGTGGTCGAGTTGAGCAGCCCACTGGAACGGCGTGTGCGGCTTGGGTACAAAGCCACCAATAGACACTGTGCACTTGATGTCCCTGCGACCACTTGCAATGCGCCCGGCTCGGATAACTTCACGGGCCATGGTGGCGATTTGCAGTACATCTTCATCGGTCTCAGTCGGGAGCCCGCACATAAAATACAGTTTCACATTTCGCCAGCCAGCCGAGTATGCAGTTGTCACCGTACGAATTAGGTCTTCTTCACTGACAAGTTTGTTAATAACTCGGCGGATGCGCTCACTTCCACCTTCAGGCGCAAATGTGAGACCGCTGCGACGGCCATTGCGAGATAGTTCATTTGCAAGATCAACATTGAATGCATCGACCCTGGTACTCGGTAGCGACAATGATGTTTGGGTCTTCTCATACCGGTCTGCCAGATTTCGGGCGACATCAGCGATTTCTGAGTGATCGGCGCTGGATAGCGACAAGAGCCCGACCTCTTCAAAGCCCGTCTTGCACAAACCATTTTCCACCATGTCCGCGATGCCGGTGATGCTGCGCTCACGCACTGGTCTGGTAATCATGCCTGCCTGACAGAACCTGCACCCGCGGGTACACCCTCGGAAAATTTCAACGCTCATGCGCTCGTGAACTGTTTCAGCGAGTGGCACAAGTGGTGCTTTGGGGTAGGGCCAAGCATCGAGGTCCATCAATGTGAACTTGGTAATCCTCCATGGAACGTCAGGGCGATTGGGAACTACTCGTTGAATACGGCCGTCTGGCAGGTATTCGACGTCATAAAAACGTGGAACATAAATGCACCCCGTTTTGGCCAGTTCCAGGAGAACACCTTCACGGCCTCCGGGACGACCAGCAAGAATCCAGGTGCGCACGATTTCAGTGATTAAAAGTACTGCTTCTTCACCATCGCCCAGCACAGCAGCATCAATGAATTGCGAGATTGGCTCGGGATTAAATGCGGCATGGCCACCAGCGATCACGATCGGATGCTCATCGCGCTGATCAGCGTGTAGTGGGATACCCGCAAGGTCGAGAGCGGTCAACATGTTTGTGTAGCCAAGTTCAGTGCTAAATGACAACCCCAAGAGATCAAAGTCGCCAACACTTCGGTGGGCATCGACGGTGAATTGCGGCACACCGTTCTCGCGCATCAGTGTTTCGAGGTCAGGCCAGACGGCATATGTGCGTTCGGCCAGAACACGATTTTGTTCGTTGAGTACTTCATAGAGGATTTGAACGCCTTGGTTGGGTGCACCTACTTCATAGGCATCCGGGTACATGAGAGCCCAGTGGACATCGGCGTCATTCCACTCTTTGGTCACCGCGTTGAGCTCGCCGCCAACGTATTGGATTGGCTTTCCCACAAAAGGAAGGAGCATTTCGAGCTCGCTAAAGACACTGTCGCCGCGAAGGCGGTGATCCAAGGCTTGGGAAGTCATGCCGAAAGGTTACCCAACCCACAAACTTTCGCTACATGGCAGCACGAGCCTCATGCAAACGTACGGTTTGCAGCAGCCCAATTGCTATCCATACAGCCATCATTGACGTCCCACCCGCAGAAACAAAGGGCAGTGGAATACCTGTGATCGGCATAATGCCCAAGGTCATTCCGATATTTTCAAACATTTGGAAAGCAAGCCAAGCCAGTACGCCCGTCGCCACTAGGCGGCCATAGCGATCGTCGGCCTTCCAAGCGATAACCGCAGCGCGCCACAGGATTATTCCTAGGAGCGCAATGAGGAGAAATGAACCAATAAAACCGAGTTCCTCTCCGCTGACGGTAAAAATGAAATCGCTCTCGTTGACCGGGACAAACTTGCCTTGGGTCTGCGGCCCTTCGAATAAGCCCGCTCCACTCCACCCACCACCGCCAATTGCAATGCGTGCCTGATTAGCGTTATATGCGGTGGCGCCGATATCAGAATCAGGTGAAATGAACGAAGTCAGCCGCGCTACTTGATACTCCTTGAGCAGCCCCAACTGAACGGCAATCAGGATTCCCATGACCGAACCACCAATCAGCCCGACAAGCCAGCGGGTTCGAACACCTGACACGGCAATAATCGAAACCGCAACGGATCCGAGAATGAGAACCGTTCCAGTGTCATTTTGAATCAAAATAATTCCAATGGGAACAGCTGCCACGGCAAGCGCCAGTAGGACATCTCTGGCAGATGGCTCACTCTCGATATCAACTTTCTCGGAGAGCAATACCGACATCATTAAAATGACCGCAATCTTCATAAACTCGGATGGTTGCAAGGTGAATCCGCCGGGCACATCAATCCAGGCTCGGGCACCAGCGATGGTCACACCTACGCCTGGGATAAATGGCATGACGAGCAGTACGAGCGAGAGGCCATAAAGGATCGGTGTGTAAGCACGCAGCCAGCGATAATTCAGGCGCGATGCGATGTACCCCAATGCCAATGCGAGAGCCACGTTGATCAGGTGGCGTTTGAGGTAGGACTGCGGATCATTCTCGGATGCAAGATCGGCCCGACTCGCTGACCACACCAAGACCGATCCAAGTGTCGTGAGAGCAATGGCAGCAATGAGCAAAACCCAATCAATATCGCGCCAGTATGCAATCCTGCGATCGGCCTGTCCTGCCATGGGCGCGTCGTTGACGGTAGATGCGTAGAACCGCGCCATTAGTTGCTCGCTCCTCGTGCCGTCACTGTGCCCGACTCCTTGCCCTTGGGGGTCACGGCTGTGCCATCGGGGCGAATAACAGGCAACTTCTTGGACGGTGTGCCATCAACCAGAACGCTGTTGCTCGGGTTCACTTTCGTGCCGTTTACTCCAAAGAGTGCTTCATAGATCTTTCGAACACTCGGTCCACTTGTCTTGGACCCCGTCCCACCTTGTGTGATCATCATGACGACGGCGTAGCGAGGTTTATTTGCAGGTGCATAAGACGCAAACCACGAAGTTGAAACTTTGTCGCCCGTTACCTGCGCAGAACCTGTCTTAGAAGCAACCGGAATTTGATCCAACGGAAAACCCAAGAACGGTGTTTTACCTGAGCCATCAGATGTCACACCTGGTAACGTCTTTTTCAAGAAATTAATTGTTGACTTGGGAACATCAAGAGTTGACTTGACCACCGGCGTATTTCGCTCAACCACTGAGCCATCAGCAGCCATCACTGCTTTGACCAAACTTGGCTCGTACACGGTGCCACCGTTTGCAATAGCGGCATAAGCCATGGCCATCTGGAGCGGCGTGACTGCTGTATCTCCCTGACCGATGGCCGCATTGAGCGCATCACCTTCGCGCCAACGGAAACCGTCGGCGCAGTTTTCCTTGTCCAGAGCTGTGAAATAGTCGGCCAACTTCGGATCCGTTTTTCGAGTTTCAGGGTAGCCTGCAACCGCGTTAGCGCACCAAGTGTCACGCTTGGCTTCCCAGTTTTGAACCTTGAATGCACGTGAAGAAACACGACCCGAAGACTCACCCGGCAAGTCAATCCCAGTGGCGCTACCAAATCCAAACATTTGGGCTGCCTCTGCGATTGGATCAGGCGAGTCGCGTGTTCCATCATTTCCACCCGCTTGCTCCCACATGCGGTCAGCAATGCCATAGAAAACTGTGTTGCACGAAACCTCTAGGGCGCGGGCCAAACTAATTCGACCGTATGCCGACGACTCGTAATTTCTAAAGACCTGAGTTCCAAGTTTCACATTCTTGGGGCAGCTGTAATCTGAATAGAGCGAATATCCTTCTTTGCCTGCCGCCGCAGTGCTCACGACTTTGTAGGTTGACCCTGGAGCGAACAAACCCTGTGTGGCATTGGATGACAATGAATCACTCTTGATCAAGGACTTGTACTGCTTCTGAGTTACACCGCCAACCCAAATACTCGGGTCATAGGTGGGATAACTAGCCATCGCAAGGATATGACCGTTACGCACATCAACAACTACCGCGGCGCCTGAATCGCCTGGGTAACCTTGCGCCTGCGCTCGCTGAACAGCCGAAACCAACTGCTTTTCCACCACCGACTGCAATTTGGCGTCAATCGTTGAAACCAAATAGTTCCCCGCAACCGCAGGCAACTGATCTAATGTCCCCGTGACTTGACCTGAGGTGTCGACTTCAAGTGTTGTCACACTGGGCTTTCCACGCAATTGTTCATCGTAAAATTTTTCAAGTCCAGACCGCCCGACCACATCAGTCTTGCGCAAACGATCAAATGCATCACTGCCTTCTTGCTGCGCCAACTGTTCCTCGGTCACAGGCCCCAAGTAACCCAGAATATGCGCGGCATTTACTCCGAAGGGAGCGCTGTATTCGCGCACTGCTTCGAGCTTTGCAGAAACACCTGGATACTCCGACCGCTTCTCCATGATGGTGAGCGCCGTTTGCGCATCAACATCCGTGGCAACCGGCACTACCTGATAGGTCGAGCCATTCCAGCAAATTGGTGGCTTGGGGGCCCCTTCAGTGCCGCACGGCATGAGGCGCTCCGAAATCGAATCGGGCGTCACACCTAGTATCTTGGCCAATCGACTCAAGACTTTTTCACCGTCATCAGCCTCAGAACGCAATTCTTGCCTGTCAATGGTCACGACGATGGACGTTCTATTGGAAACCAATGGACGACCTGCTTGATCGAGGATCAGTCCGCGCACTGCTGGATCAACAACCTCACGAACGGTGTTGTTCGCTGCCGCAACCCGATATTCCTCACCCGTTACAACTTGGAGGTAGAAAAGACGGGCAACAAGAGTCGCAAGGAGGGAAAAAATTAGGATTCCAAGGATGGCAAGGCGCAGGTTTGAACGATCGGTCACCTAACCTCCTTGTGGGTTCGACCTCTGGGTGAAATCTACGACGCCACCCACTGTGCGAGGCTCCATTATGCGCATATGCGCTCTCACCCGATGGGATCGCCATGAAGCGCAAAGTGGGCCACCCTGCTCAGACGCGGCCCAAGCCCCACGCGTTCCCTCAGGAAAAGGACATTTCGGGTGTTACCTTCTTGACCAGCCACCCTACGAACGGGACAACGATCGGCGTGAGTAGTAAGCCGTACAGGGCAGCACTCAAGGTGATCCAGGGAACCTCCGCCCAGTTCACCCTTGATCCCCCCAACAATGTGTCCACCGCAGCGGTGGCAAATGCCGCGCCCCCTGTACTGAGCGAGGTGATGCCCATGATGATGATCAAAGTTCGATCCCGTGGGTCAACCCAATACCCAGCGATGAAGCCTATGACTAAATAAATGATTGCGTTGACGCCCACCAACGTGTCAGATGGTGGGGATAAGTCAATCAGCACTCCAGCTGCAAACCCTGCACTTGCTCCCTGCAATGGGCCCATGGCTAGTGCAATGGCAACCACAGTCACAACGACAAGGTCTGGGGTAGCACCGGGAATGCCTAATCGACTGAGCAGGGTTAACTCCACCACCACCGCAATAAAGATGCAGGTCCCAATAACAATCCCCTGACGATAGATCACGAGTCGACCTAGTTCCCAGGTTCCGCAGGTGCCGGAGTTGCAGCTTTTTCATCCTCTTGGACTACTTCTGGTTTAGATGTTGCGTCGGGAGTTGGGTCCGTTGTTTGGGGTGCAACTGGCGCCCGAGTTGGTGCTACGGCGGGTGCACTCGGCAAAACTGAATCTCTCGGGTCCTCGCGTGGTGGTCGTACGACCACACCAACGACACTCAATTGTGAAACATCGGCGTAGGGACTGACTGTCGCAACGCGCGCAAGTGCCCCAGCGGTTCCCGAGACATCGACTACCTCACCGATGGGCAGACCGGGAGCAAAGGGGCGCCCACCTTTTGACCCAAAGGTGACGATTGCATCGCCAGCATTTACTTCACCGAGTGGATCAAGCAGTTGGAACTGCAGTGAATTCTGTCGCCCCGTGCCCGACACGATCCCTATTTCCTGCGAACCGGCAACGCGCCCGCCAACTGAAGACTCTGGGTCAACCAGTAATACAACGGTCGCTGTGCTGTTGTACACCTTGAGAACTCGGCCCACCAATCCATCGCCATTAATAACCGTCATGTCTTCCTCGACACCGTCGAGTGTTCCAGCATCAATAGTGACCGTCCAAGAAAAATCCTGTGCAGGGCCAACGGCGATAACTTCAGCAGGCACAACCCTGTAACGACCCACACTGGCCACTCGGAGCAGAGCATCCAATTCATTTGCGCGCGCGATGTCATTCTCTGCCTCGACAAGTTGAGTGCTCAACAACGCATTGTCGTCTGTCAACGTTCTAATCTGCCCGGATTGATCAACCTGCGTACCCCACCACTCACTAAAACCTGTCACCGGGGAGAAGACTGTCGCCGCGCCTCTTTGAACCCCACCGAGGACAGAACTCACAGCTGCACGCGCACTGGAAAATGGACCGTCTCCCCCACGCAAATCAAGAATGACAAAAGTGAGTGACGCAACAACGAGTGTTGCCAAAATGATCTTTGTTCGACGCGACAGCATTGTTACCTGCGCGGTTCAGACACCAGCACCTGTTGCAGTGCATCAAATTCCTCAACGCATTTGCCCGAGCCCAAGGCAACACAGTCGAGTGGCCGATCAGCAATAACGATCGGCATTCCAGTTTCATGGCGAAGCCGTTCATCGAGACCTGTGAGCAGGGCGCCACCACCCGTGAGCACAATGCCACGATCCATGATGTCACCTGAAAGTTCCGGTGGTGTGCGATCCAATGTTGACTTGACTGCATTGACGATTGCATTAACTGGTTCATCGATTGCCCTACGAACTTCCTCAGCGGAGACAACAATTGTTCGAGGCAATCCCGTGATCAAATCGCGGCCACGAATTTCAGCGTGTGGTTCATCTGGCATGGGGAACGCAGAACCAATGGCAATCTTTATTTCTTCAGCCGTTCGTTCACCCAGCAGCAGGGAGTATTCCTTTTTGATGTACTGGATGATGGCGTTGTCGAGTTCATCGCCACCAACGCGAACTGACAAACTCGTGACGATTCCGCCAAGGGAAATAACGGCAACTTCAGAGGTGCCACCACCAATGTCGACAACCATGTTGCCTGTTGGTTCATGCACGGGCAAACCCGCACCAATTGCTGCAGCCATAGGTTCTTCGATGATAAAAACTTTACGAGCACCTGCTGCATAGCCCGCGTCCTTCACCGCGCGTTGCTCAACACCCGTAATACCTGAGGGCACACAAACAATGAGCCGCGGCTTTGCCAAATGCCGACGACGATGCACCTTTTGAATAAAGTAGCGCAACATGCGCTCGGTAGTGTCAAAGTCTGCGATCACGCCATCTTTTAGAGGTCTAATGGCGACAATGTTTCCTGGGGTTCGTCCAATCATCTGCTTGGCTTCGGATCCCACCGCGAGGATGCCGCCTGACGTGCTGTTAATCGCGACCACGGAGGGCTCGTTCAGAACAATTCCACGACCCCGCACGTAGACCAGAGTATTTGCCGTTCCAAGGTCAACCGCCATATCGCGGCCAACAAATGAGGAACTTGCGGCAAAACTCACTCTGATACCTCCAATCGGCCGGGGAAGGGACACGACAGTCGCGGAGGCAGGCGCCTTGCGAACTCTGCCCAATGGTAGCCCTCAGGCAAGGGGTTCAATCCTTTGGGCGCGCGCGACCTCTGCCCTGCGTAATTGAACCTCTAGCAGGTGCGACTGGTCAGGTGTCGGGTCGAAACCGAATGCACGCGTGGCCACAACACCCAAATCTGCTCGATAATCATGACCCAAACTCTGGAAATCACCAGGTTTCACGTCGGTGGCAAAGATCGTATCCACGAGAACCGTCGCCCAAGTTACCCAAGGCAACCAGGCCATGGCTTCAGGAATATTGCGACCTCGGGGGGGCGCGGCCAACCAGTAGGGCTTGCTCCACGCGATCTCTGGTCGAAAGCGAACAACCGGATCTCCATCATGTTCAAGGAACCACACGCGAAAATCTGCACCCTCGGGGATGAGTTCCGGTCGGTCGATGGTGATGGAATCATTGGAGCAAAGCAGGTGGAATGCATCGGAGACTTTGCCTCCCGGTGTCCCCACCCACAGCGCTCGATCAATGCCAAATCGATCAAGATCAACGCTGCCGAGTGGCACCGCATACTGCTGAACCTTGGCGCCAAGACTCTCGCCATACAGCAAGAGCCGTGGAAACGACTTACCTGCCCGTTCACGCGCGAGTCTTTGCTCCGCGATGCCATCAAGGAGTGCGCGCTGTGTTTGCCCTGCAAGTTCGACTTTGGTGAGTGAAAGAAAACTCGGCAGGAATCCATAGGAGATTGCAACACTGGCGCAGTTTCCACCAGAGAGTATTTCAAGAACATCTATCGGAGTTGAGTTTGCATATCCTGATCCAGCCGGTGCTTGAATGAGTAGGTATTCGCGGTCAAAGGCTTCTGTGCGTACTAGCTCCCTCAATGCGAGGTCAACGCGCGCCGCAATGGACTGCGCATTGGCCACACTGACATAGGCCCGAATCGGATCCATTGTGCGATCAATCCCCACGGCCAAAGAATCGCCGGCCGTGGTCACACTGTGAACAAATCTGGCACCCTCCCTACCGATTTCTGGGTAATCCACTAATGAATCGGCACTGCCGCTCACATGGGGATGAACTGGAGCCTCGACCAATGCCGAATCTAATTGCGCGCCCTCACTGGCAATGGATGCAAGTTGTTTGCGCGCGAAAAAGTAACCGGCCGTGCCTGCGACCAATAAACCCGCTGTTGCATAGGTGACATGTCTGGCCCGCATGCGTGGAGCCCCAGAAACCGCAGCTGTTGTCGCACCCGAAATCGACCCAATAACTATGGGGAATGCCCTACGCACCGAATCCGGCCAAGGCACAAGACTTTGTCCCTTGGATGTGATCGCCGTTGTAGCACCGGCGGTGAGTGCACTGGTGAGCCCAGCGATCCACGGCGAGGTGCGCAAATTACTTGCTCAGGTTGGGAAAGAACAAAGCGATTTCGCGCGCTGCTGACTCTGGTGAGTCCGAACCGTGCGTCACATTGTTTTGCATCTCCGTTGCAAGATCCCCGCGAATAGTTCCCGGAGTTGCGGCAACTGGATTGGTGGCGCCCATCATGGTGCGCCACTGCGAAATTGCATCGGGCCCTTCAATGACTGCGGCTACAAGTGGTCCGCCAGTAATGAACTCAACAAGATCCTTGAAAAATGGTTTATCCGCGTGCTCCCCATAATGGGTTTCAGCAACCTCAACAGAAACGTTCATGAGTTCAAGCGCAGCAAATGTGAACCCTTTGCGCTCAATCCGAGCAACGACCTCACCGATCAATCCACGGGCAACGCCGTCTGGCTTGATCAATACGAGGGTGCGTTCAGACATGGGGACTCCTTTGTGAATGTGATTGCGAAGTGTGTAAATGCGTGTCACTTCTTACTGTGTGCCCTCCGATGGTAGGGGCTCACCCTTCTGTCGCTTCACCCAACTCCCGCGCCCTGTCCACGCGGGTGCCATTTTTGACGGCGAAGTACCAGAGAATTGCGAAAATCCCTCCCACAACGAACATGGTCGGGACGATGAACCCCGATGCGATGGCGAAACCTTGAACAATCCAGCCCAATGGGATGGCGATTGGTTTGGTGATTATCCCGATGATGACGAACATGAAGAACGCAACACCGAAACCAACTCCAATGGCAAGCCCCGCATTCACATTAGCGTTATTGACGGCAATCGGGATGGCCAACAAAATCACAATTGCCTCAAGCGCCAACACGCTGGACCCAAGGACTCTCATGACTGGATTTTCTTATCGATGGCCCTGAGTACGTCACCAACAAGCACGACAGAACCTGTTACAACGACTCCCATGCCTGAGTATTCACCAGACTGATCTGCCAAATTAATGGCGAGGTCCAAGGCATGTGGAGCAGATTCGGCTTCACTGACTTTTTGGTCGCCCAGAATTTCCCTGGCAATGCGGGCAAGATCCCGGACTGGAAGCGCTCTGGGTGATTGGGGTTGCGTGACGATCGCGTGACTGATCACGGGCGCAAGACTCTCAACGAAACCGACAGCATCCTTGTCGCCCAAAAGTCCGATCACGGCGATCACTCCGACAAAGTCAAAGGAACTTTCCAGCGCTGCACGAAGTGCACGAGCACCATGTGGGTTATGGGCAACGTCAACCAGCACCGTTGGGCCTGATCGAATAATTTCCAGTCGCCCTGCCGATGTCACAGAGGCAAATCCTTCTCGCACTGCGTCGATGTCCAAAGGCTCCGATGAGGATGCACCCAAGAAGGACTCACATGCGGCCAGTGCCATGGCAGCATTAACACCTTGATGCTCACCAAAGAGTGGCAAGAAAATTTCGTTATAGGTTCCTCGCAGACCATGCAGGTTGAGAAGCTGCCCACCAACGGCCAGGTTCTGCGCATCAATCCCGAACTCCACTGCAAATCGGGATGGAATGATTCCCGCCGACACGCATTTCGCCATCAGGATCGATGCCGCCGCGGGCATTTGAGGGCCAAGTACCGCAGCACTTGAGTTCTGAATGATCCCCGCTTTTTCAGCAGCGATGAGCTCGATCGTGTCACCGAGATATTCCTGATGATCCAAATCAATGGGTGTCACCACCGCAACTGCCGGCTGACAGATGCTGGTTGCATCCCATGTTCCACCCAATCCAACCTCAATAATCGCAACATCGACCGGTGCATCGGCAAACACTGAGTAGGCCAATGTTGTGAGTGCCTCGAAATACGACATTCGGGGTCCACCGTCTGCGACCGAATTGGAATCGACCACATCTATATAAGGTGCAATTTCATTCCATACTTCAACAGCCCGCGCAGCCGCAATTGGCTCACCATTGATTTGGATGCGTTCTGTGGGATCCACCAGATGCGGAGAGGTGAATAGTCCGGTGCGCAATCCAAATGAGCGCAGGACCGATTCGACCATGCGTGCCGTGGAACTCTTGCCGTTGGTTCCAGCAATCTGAATCACCGGATACGTCAATTGCGGGTCATTGAGAAGCGCGGCAGCCGAGGCCATCCGCGTTAGCGATGGCTCAATAATGTTCTCGGGCCACCGGGAATCAAGTTGGCTCCACAGGTCCTCAGGGGTTAGGGCAACAGGCATGCTGGCAGTCTAAGGCGATCGGCTCACTGTGGCCTCAATAGACTTCGTGACCATGTCCACCAGTCAGAAGTCCACCGCTCCCGTAAGCGTCCCCGACAAGCCCAGTCTTGATGGAATTGAAGTCAAGTGGGCAGCTGCTTGGAATGAACAGGGTCTTTACAACTTTGACCGCACCAAGACGCGAGATCAAGTCTTTTCAATAGATACCCCGCCCCCCACGGTGAGCGGCTCATTGCACGTGGGGCACGTTTTCAGCTATACCCACACCGATTGCATCGCGCGCTACAAGCGGATGCGCGGATTTGAAGTGTTCTATCCCATGGGATGGGATGACAACGGGCTCCCCACCGAGCGTCGGGTGCAGAACTACTTTGGCGTTCGTTGTGATCCAAGTTTGCCGTACAAGCCCGATTACACTCCCCCTGCAAATCCTGATCCCAAGAAGCAGGAACCGATCTCACGTCGCAACTTCATCGAACTGTGCGAGAAACTCACGGTCGAGGATGAAGTTGTCTTTGAAGACCTGTGGCGGCGCATGGGTCTGTCTATCGATTGGAACCAGACTTACCAAACGATTGATGGCAATGCCCAACGCGTGAGTCAACTCGCTTTCCTTCGCAACCTTGCCCGCGGTGAGGCGTATCAATCTGAAGCCCCCACGCTCTGGGATGTCACATTCCGCACGGCGGTCGCTCAAGCAGAATTAGAGGACAGGGAACGCCCTGGCGCCTATCACCGAATCGCATTTAAACGCGCGGAGAACCCAAGCGAAAAAGTCTTCATTGAAACAACTCGTCCGGAACTTCTCGCGGCCTGCGTAGCGCTTGTTGCCCACCCAGATGATGAGCGTTACCAGCCACTTTTTGGCACAAATGTTGTCACACCAGTTTTCGGTGTTGAAGTTCCCGTGATGGCGCACACCTTGGCTGATCCTGATAAAGGTTCTGGAATTGCAATGGTTTGTACTTTTGGTGATCTGGCAGACGTCACCTGGTGGCGTGAACTGCAACTTCCCACTCGTCCGATCATTGGGTGGGATGGTCGAGTGACTTCAGAGACACCCGCCTGGATCACCACTAAAGCAGGCAAGGATCGCTTCGCGGCCATTGCAGGAACAACAAGCTTCACGGCGAAGGCGAACATGGTGGAGGTGTTGCGCGAGTCAGGCGACATGGAAGGTGAGCCCAAGCCAATTACTCACCCCGTTAAATTTTTTGAAAAAGGCGATAAGCCCCTCGAGATCGTGACCACACGCCAGTGGTACCTGACCAATGGTGGCCGCAACGCAGAGTTGCGTGAAGAACTCCTTGCCCGCGGCAAGGAACTCATATGGCACCCAGCCCACATGGCAGTGCGCTATGACAACTGGGTGGACGGACTCAATGGAGACTGGCTGGTTTCCCGACAGCGTTTCTTTGGCGTTCCCATTCCCGTGTGGTACCCGCTCGATGCAGATGGCAACCCTGACTACAACTCGGTGATTGTTCCTACTGAGGATCAACTCCCCATTGATCCCAGTAGCCAGTGCCCCGACGGTTACACCGAGGACCAGCGCAATCAACCTGACGGATTCATGGGGGATCCCGACGTCATGGACACCTGGGCCACCAGTTCACTGACCCCACAAATTGCTGGCGGCTGGGAGCGCGACGAGGATCTATTCAACCGCGTATTCCCCATGGACATGCGACCCCAAGCCCACGAAATCATCAGGACGTGGCTGTTCTCCTCTGTCGTTCGCGCTCATTTAGAAAACAAGGAACTGCCTTGGGCGCATGCCGCGATCTCCGGTTGGATCCTTGACCCCGATCGCAAGAAAATGAGCAAGTCCAAGGGCAACGTTGTTACGCCCATGGAGATGCTCGATGAATACAGCTCGGATGCCGTTCGTTATTGGGCTGCCTCTGGTCGCCCGGGAACTGATACCGCATTTGATGTTGGCCAGATGAAAATCGGTCGCAGGCTCGCCATTAAGTTGCTCAATGCCACAAAATTTGTTCTCACAATTAGCCAGGGCGGAAATATTGAGAGCATCACCGAACCCGTTGATCAAGCGTTAATGGTGAAGCTCTCTGCAACCGTTGATGCCGCAACAAAGGCCTTTGAAGAATTCAATTACGCCAAAGCACTCGATGTCGCTGAAACCTTCTTTTGGGAGTTCACCGATGACTACGTGGAATTAGTCAAGGAACGAGCCTACGGAGAGAAGGACGGTGTAAACACGGAGAGCGCACGCTCTGCCCTCTACATTTCGCTCACCACGCTGTTGCGCCTCTTTGCGCCTTTCCTGCCGTTCACGACGGAGGAAACATGGTCATGGTTCAACTCAGACTCGGTTCACGCACAAGAATGGCCCGACGCAATGGCACTTGAAAGTGATGCCGATGCCGCAGTATTTACCGATGCTCAAACAGCACTTGGTTTAATTCGCAAGGCAAAATCGGAGGCAAAGGTTTCCATGAAGGCTGAGGTCGCTACTGCCAGCCTCAGCGGTTCAACTGAACACGTTGAGCGCTTGAAGCTAGTTGAGAGTGACTTGGCCGCCGCAGGAAATGTGACCAGCTTGCTGTTCCAAACCTCAGGTGAGGAAATTCAGGCAGAAATTCAGCTCGCCTAATTGTCAAAATCTTCGAGTTCTTTGAGCAACCCGATGTGGACAGACTTATTGTCTGAATGAATCCCGGGCGAATAATCCTCACCTTGCGGTTGACCCTTTTTGGCTTTTTCATTCCCAACTGAAACGTCAGGGGTTTCATTTTCAAGTGCTGCCAACTCAGGGGCATACATGCGAACGAGATCCAAGCCCGCTGCCTTGATCACGGGAGATTCAGCGCCTGATTCAGTTATTTGCAACTCAGGGGCGGTTTCAAGAAGGCTTGCTCCGCTGGTTGCTGCAGCGGCAAACCACTCGGGGGAATGCGCCTCAGCACTCACAAACTCACCGCGCTCGCTACCCGCGGCAATGTCTGTGAGATCAAGTTCCTGCTGCAAAGCGAATAAGGCGAATGCAGTCGCACCGATTGAGGTATCCGAATTGTCAGCCATCTCACTATCTCACTATCTGCGCAGGAATCCGCGTTTTTTTGAATCCGAACCGGAACCTGCACTATTTGACCCAGTCTGAGATTGCGTCATTGCGGTACTTGTGTCGGGACTGGAATCACTGTTTCGTGACACGGGAGCTACCCATGGTGCCAACTCATGATTAGGCATGCAGGCAATTGCTAAATCGTTGTAGGCGGCGCCCAGGGTCGTGTGTTCCAAGAGCTTGTGCATTTGAATGAGATTCGTTGCGGTCAAAACATCCTTCGTTGCAAGTGGAATCACCCCCACTACTGGTATACCAAGACCTGCAGCGAGCACCTGATCTGTTTCCATGCCCACATTTGCCACTGACTGGTTGACAATAATTCCGAGCTTTTCACGCGGAATACCCAACCCTGATTCATCTACCGGCGCCGTGATCTCGCGCAATGCGCGGGCCATACCCTGTACTGCGGTTGATGCCAGGCTGGTAACAAAAAGAATTTCATCTGCTTCGACGAGTGCTACCTCAGCGATCAATGGATCCAGATACTGGACGCTCGTGTCCATGACCACAACGTCATACATGCGCTGCAAGCTGCGAACAATCGATCGATAGAAATCCGGACCCACCGTTTCAGCCGTTCGGGGTCGAATCGGAGCTAACAAAGTGTCAATTTCCAAACCCTCCGCATGAACCAAGTTGCGGCGAATTCGTTCTTCATCCCAGATCGGTTGAATCCGAATATTGAGGGCCGTCGGCATGAACTGGCCAATCATTGAGGCAACCTGACCATCCCGCGTGTCAAGATCAACCAGGCATACCGACAGGGGCTTGCCCGCTTTGCGCGAGGCGCTGGCAATCGAGGCAGCCAAAAGAATTGATGCTGTGGATTTGCCCGACCCACCCTTGCTTGACGTGACTGTGATCGTGGTTTGGCCGGGCAATCGCGGCTTGCTCAATAATTCTCTGGATTCGTGGTTTTCTACATCGAGCGCGGGCCCTTGCGAAACCCGAGGACTCGTGTTGGATGCAGCGCGCGATTTCCCAATTGGGGGCAACGCAGGAATAGACGGAATACCAAACCCTGAGCGCTCAACTTCTACTGTCTGCACGACTTCTGATGCACCAGCGGAATCGGGCCTCACCCCGAATTCGACGAAGGAGTTGACAACACTCTGAATTGCGGGGACCACATGGTCGCCAGGGGCATCTTTTGCGTCGATTTCAATGCATGTGATCCCCATGTTCAAAGCGCCGGGACCGCTGAGGTCAGCTAGGTGCCCTGAAATAGTTTCACGGGCACTGACGGAGCCCGAGATATGGAAAACACTGGCTCCGGCATCGTTCATCGCGGTCATTGCCCTAGCAATTGCTAGAAGTTCGGATTCTTGGACTGGCGTGCCATCGGGGTTGAAATCGGTGAAGATCACAATTCGCGATCCAGAGTCAACGCGTCCACCCGATAGTGACTCCCACATGTGCGCGACATTTTTTTGCAGAGACTGAACCGACCACTGGGCTGGAGCCTGCGAAATAAGCACGTGGATACGTGGGTCACCCACGACAATGACGCCAGGTAGTGAACTCTCGCCTGTCATCATCCCTTGTGCCTTTCTGCTGGGGAATGCAACTTTCCCCGACGCTGTCACGGAAAAGGCATCGTGCCACTTGCTGCAAGCCTAAAACTAGTTGCTGCAAGCCTAGAGCCATATGCACGACGCCTCGCGACAAGGTTACCCCCCGAGCCTCAGCTAAAGGGCAAAAATGCGGTTATCGACTCACTCCTGCTGGTCCACGCAGAATGAATGCATTTCGGGCATCGCGCCCGGTCGGCACTGCCTCGGTGAAGGTCACTCGCTCCGCAGGTGTCGCAACATGTACGGGTGATCGTGAACTGTTCCCGGGCGCCTGACCAACGAGGGCCTGCACTCCTGCATTGAATGTGCGCGCAGCATTATGACTCTCACTGCGCAAGCTTTCATCGAAAAATGTGCTGTTGTCATCATCAGCGGTGGTTTGCTCAATCTTGGCAACTATCGCTTTCTGATTCACCTTGGCAAAAACCGATTGTGGGCGCTGCGGATCACTTGGAGTCGCTGTCATAGTGACTCACGCGATGGAAACTCCACAGGCTCCGCAACCTGGGAGGGAATGCGTTCCAAGGCCACCAATTGGGCCGTAGCGTCAGTATCAAGATCCAAATCAACAATTGAGACATGGCCCGGTACCCATGAGTGCCGATGCCACTGAATTTCCCAATTCACCGACTCTCCATTCTCGAGTGCGGCGACGGCTGCTCCGTGCAGGAATGAACCCGCTGATACCTGCGCTCGTGCCGTGAATCTAATTGAGCGGGCAAAACCTCGAGGGCTCACGCAGTCGATTTCAACGCGATGGAGTGCAAAAGCGTCATCGAGATCAGGGATACCAATAGGTTCCACCGCGGTGATGCGTCCCTCACCGGCGCGAACAAGATAATTGACTCCATCAGTTGATTCAAGCCATGACTTCATGTTCACCTCCATGCTCAATCACATGCAACACTAAATTAATGGAATTTTTTTGCTGACTTTTTCCACGCTGTAGTTAACGTATCGGCTCGATATCTGTTCTGCAAGACCAAAATCCCTACCGTGAAAGGCCAATAATTCCGAGATAACTGTCCCAGACCGATGACCCGAAAATCAGTCCGAAAAAGAATCCGAGAATCAAGTAGGGGCCAAATGCAATTTTCGCCCGAGCACCAGCCCGACCAGTGATGATGAGAAATAGCCCTACTCCTGCTCCTAGGACAAAGGCCGCAAGGAGTCCAATCGCTGCACTGGACAGGCTGCCCCATCCCAGTATTACGCCGAGAATGGGTGCCAGTTTGACATCGCCAAGGCCCATGGCCCTTCCTCGAGTGGCAAGCCACAAACCCCCAATAACTCCCACCCACAGCGCCGCTCCCCCTAACGCGCTTACTGCAAGATTCGGAAACTCAGACCAATCCCCGCCGAGTGCGAGCGCAATGAGTAAACCAACAATCGTGGTCGGATAAAGAAAATAGACAATCTCATTAGGCAGCTTGTACCAGCGCACATCGATCGCGAAAAGTGCAATAAGCGCTGAAGCCACAGTAATCAATAGCGGTAGCAGTGGGTTCACGAGTGAATCTTCAGGTGCCGTGACAAGTGCCCAGCCGGTGATAACAATCCACATAATTCCCGTTAACGCCTCAATTACCGGGTATTGAATGGAAATCCGAGCAGAACAATGACGGCACCGCCCACGCAACAAAATCCAAGAGACAATCGGAATGTTGTCACCTGAACTGATCTCAGAATCACATTGGATGCACCGAGAGCGAGGCCGCACAATGGACCGTTTCTCCGGCACTCGAGCGATCACAACATTGAGAAATGAACCAACAATGGTCCCAATAATTCCCACGGTGAGTAGCAACCAAATGGTCACAACCGTTTGATCGTTTGACATCACTGTGGTGTGAAGGGACTCTGTGATTGGTCAGTCCATGCGTCAAGCACAATCGGTTCCAAATCGTGCGACGGGGTATAAGAAATCGAAGCCCGCTGGCCAAGTTCAGAGTTTTCTGCATCACCTAATACCCCCGGAATCGCGATGCTCGCCAAGGACCAGTCCCGGGAACTACATTCCTCGGGAACCATCAACTGATGTTTGCCTCGCACTTCAGCACTGTGATCATCATCGTTGGAGCAAGAAACCACGGTGACCAAACCCTGACTAGCCAGTGAGCGTGCAATGTGTACGGCCTCAGCTCGGGTAAAACCGCAATGTCCGGCTAGTTCATCGAGACTGCGAACTCCATCGGCACCATTAAGCATTGCAAGGATTTCTGGGATCGCGGAGTCCATGCGGCTCACCTGAGCCGCGGAAAGGACCTCATTTCGATCTAAAACAACTGAACCAGGATGATCACATGCCACGCTCACATGCTCCTGAGGAGTGTCATGTGAAAGGGCGGCTGCGTCCTGGGCCATTCTCCTGTACCGGACTTCAATCATTCCCAGTATCTGATTGAGATCGAGCGGCAACGTACAGACACTTGAAGTTATTCGACCACTATCTGGGACCACCTCTGCCTGATGTAATAAAAGTAATGACCCAACACTCGCAACGACGAACTCCTGATGTACGGCCGCAAGTTGGTCGACACTCACCAAACCGGATTCAACTACTGCCACAGACAATGAATTGAGTCGTGCCTCTAGTTCGAGAATTTCGGCACTATCGCCCAAGGTGATGAGCTCGGATGACATGAGTCGAGCAAGGACTCCCGGCTCAAAACCATCAATCGCAGCCGCATAAATTCGACCTTCAAAAAAGTACAGATCGCCCAGACTCGAGTCGCCGTGGCTGACAATTCGAAGGGATCCAGTGAACGAAAGATCACGGGCACGGATTGCATGTTCAAGAATCGTGGAATTGACTGGAAGCTGCGATCCCGTCAGAGGTCCTTCTACTTTGGATGTTGGCCCGGGATCGGCACTATTCGCCTGTTGGCGCCGAAACATCACAACACCTCCTTTAACTGCCTCATAGGTTTTCCGCACCCATTTGAGGGACAGGTCCGACAAAGGCCCGTTTCCATGAGTATCGGCTCATTAGCCCAAGAGGTGCTCTGGAATTCCAATCTCGTGCAGCGGACAGCGGGCAGCCCCCGCGTGATCGACCGTTCCTGGCATGAAACCAGCCTTGCCGGTGCACCCAGGGCGTGGATCTTCACGATACGTGCGGCCGATACCGCTATAGGCATCGATGTAGGTCACAGCCCTGGCCTGCTCTGCTATTTCAGATCGATTGGTTATGGCGAGAACATGCTCCGGAACAATTTCATAGGCACCCTCAGCGGCCGTAACGATCCACCGATACCCCGAAACGTCAAAATCCCCCACGACCGTTCGATTCTGGCCTCCGGCGATTACCACGGTAACCGTGCACTTGGTCCCGATCAAAGGGCTCACATCGAGACTTTGGCCATTGGACAATTCGTAGGTGAATGCCTGAGTCCCCGAGTAGCGGCGGTAACCCAATGACTTGTCGTAGCACTTGCCCATGTGTTCACGAATGAGCAGTTCAGATTGCTCAAACGAGGCGCTGTCTCCCTCAATGAGTAATCGAGGTGCTCCTTGGTGAAGCCGAATACGATCAGATAATTCCCAATGATACGAGCGCACGAACCGACGACCCTCGAGATCAGATGTCTCCGCAGGGACCTCGGTGCCCCTAATGCGCGCGACAAAATGATCGGTCGCCCACATCCATAGGAGCACTCCGGGAGAATCGGTAAAGCTCCAAGGAATTGGTACAGCTTCTGGAGCGCTCATGTGCCATTCGCAGGATCCACGAGTCCACCTTCAATGGACTCCGCATCAATTTTCTCAAGAGTCCGGCTCAAGGCCGCCGACACTGTTTTGGGCACCACACCCAATTGCCGTGCAACTTCCGCTCTGCCCAGACCCTCCCAGAACGTGAGATAGGTGGCTGCCAGTGCCAATGGGTCCTGACTCTTTCTCGAGGCCGAGGACGGATCGTTGACGGCATCAAAGATCGCCTTGGTTAGCGCAGCATCTCTACTACGTGTGAGTGCTTCTTCAGAAACATCCGTGTCCGCCGGTATTTGGGTTGTCGAGCCAAATGGTTCATCAAATGCGCCGCTCGAAATCATGTCTGGGCGGCGAACCTGGGCCAACTGCGAAATGGCGGCCTCACGGCGCCGCAATTCCGTGACACTGACTCCCAATGCATCCGCTCTGTCAACAATACTCATTGGAGGACCACCATCAGCCTGGCTTGATTCGCTGATGCGACCTAACGCCACTCGATCCTCTACCAAGGACCTGCCATATGTGGCGCGCGCCAGATCTTGCGGCCAAGTTTTGAGTTTTCCGAACGCAAAGGCCGTGAAATTGAGTGTTCCATTTCGTCCAGTGCGCTGGGAATCAAAACGATCCGCCAAGTCATGTACAAAGAGATACATCATCCCTTTGATGTCATCATGGTCAACACCATCGAGCTCGATCGCGACTCTTTGTCTGACGGAGAATGAGCGGGGATAGAGCCACTCCACGCAGGATCCGATCAACTCGCCCACCAGGCCCGGTTCAATGGAGTCGAGGTCACGAAAAGGAACGTCTCGTTCAATTCTCAAGTTGATGGGGTCATTCCCCTGCTCGAGACACAGGGCCCGGATCTCTTCGCGTGCCACTTCCCCACTGCCCGCGGTAACCCAGATTCGATGTTGCCCGTCACTCCATTGCCGCGTAAATACTTCTACCAAGCTGGGGTTGCGACCGGGTAAAGATTCAATGATCTGTCGAATATCAAGTGGCTCGTGGGTATCCCAATGGATGCGATCGCAGCGTCTGGGTTGCGCCTGATTAAGAATCTCCGTTTCGTGGAGACCTCGAACATAGATATCGGGGACTTTTCGTCCAGATCTATTTGTTGAAGTCGTTATAAATTCATCTTCTGATTTTTCATCCTCGGAATTCATGGCGATTAGCCAACGAGGTGAAGGACGCGTGCGTCGCCCACGATACTTGCGGGCTCCATTGCAAGAAACGCTTGAGCCGCCTCGGCCTCAGCGGATCCACGTGCAGGTAGTGCAGCGAGGACAGGCTCACATGAACTTAATCGTTGAATGATCTGTGACATGAGGTTCATTGCAGAGATCGCTCGCGGTGATGCGTTCCTGATCTCCTCGAGGGTACCCAGGGTGATGGAAAAGGTGACGCTCAGCGCTTGATCATCGTGACTCAACCCGACAAGGCTTACCGGTACCGATTCCGCAGCATCAAAGATAGCTGTCAACGCCTTGGCCACGGGTGCGAATTTCTCCAACGAACTTGTCAACTTAAGTCCGACATCAAGCTGCGTGCTCAGGCCCGCGAAATCGTCGAGGAAAGAGTCTGGTGCAATTTCGTTGCTACTCATGAACTCCTCCTTCGACTCTAAATATTATGAGAACTGTACTACGTCCCATATCGAACTACTTACTTATGAAAGATCCTGGTTATGAGAGATCCTGAAAATGAGTATGTTGGTCGACGAATTCCTCCGCCGACCAACACTCAAATGACACGATTTCAGGTCTCGAACTACGACCCTGCCACAACCACGATGCCTGCAGAGGGGCACGTTTGCGTCGTTGGAGTAACGAACCCACCCTGCGAGGAGTCGTACACGTAAACTTCCTGTGATTCGGCGTTGCAACCGACAATCGCATATGAACTGGTGTTGTTCGTAACTGAGATCCCATTGCCCTGCGAAATTGCTGCTCCATAGGGGGCGGTGGTGAGGTCTACCCCAGCGGCTGGGTACACGCCATTTTGTGTGTACGCAGTTTCGAGAACAGTTGCGACGTTGCGCAAATCCGATTCCACGGAGGCATTGCGGGCCGTGTTGCGCTGGTTGAGGAATACCGGAATAGCAATGGCGGCCAAAATACCGATGATGGCAACCACCACGAGCAATTCGATGAGGGTGAACCCCGACTCGCGCTGGTCTCGTGGGGTGTAGATGCGAGATAGCATGTTGAACTCCTGTCGAAGGACCCCTCATTGCTTCGGGGTAGCCCACCCACTCTGGGTAGACATTGAGGGTTTCGGACCAAAAAGACCAACAGATACCCGTCGTCGCGGAAAATTGTTAAAAATTTCTTCCCAATTACCGAATGAGCTCGAAAATATTGAAAATCGGCAAATACAAGGCGATAATCATGCCTCCTACCAAGCCCCCTAGGACCACAATCATGATGGGCTCAATGAGGGCCATGAGTTGCTCGGTGGTGGCTTCGACCTCTTGGTCATAGAAATCGGCAATTTTGCCCAACATGTCGTCCAGGGCACCTGTTTCCTCGCCAACGGCGATCATTTGGACCACCATGTCGGGGAACACCGGGTGCTCGGTGAGTGGCTTCGCCATTCCGCTGCCTTGTCGGACGCTCTCTTTGACTGCCTCAACAGCACGCGAAACAACCACATTCCCTGACGTATCGCCCACGATGTCCAGCGATGTGAGTATTGGAACACCTGCCTTAAGGAGCGCGGAGAAATTTCGCGAAAAACGAGCGAGGGCCACTTTTTGGAACAAGTTACCAAAAACTGGAATCCTGAATTTTAACGGATCGACCACATTGCGAACGGCCAGCGATGTTCGGTTGCGTCGATACCAGATGACAAGTCCAGCCGTTATCGCAATCGTGGGGAGGAAAAAGATGGGATTCTTAAAGAGGTTCGAGAGGTTGACCAAGAGTTGAGTTGGAGCCGGCAAGCTTCCACCGAATGAGGCAAAAAGGTCAGAGAAAATGGGAACGACAAAAATGAGCATTCCAATTGTGATCGCAACCGCGATCACAGCCACGGCAACCGGATATGTCAAAGCCGACTTGATCTTTCCACGAAGTCTGACATCAGCCTCTAACGATTCAGAAATCTCAATCATTGTGGTGTCAAGAAATCCACCAACCTCGCCGGCCCTTGTCATGCTCACCATCAGAGGGGGGAATTCCTTGCGTTTGGACATGCACTCGGACAATGAGGAGCCTTTTTCAACCTCAAACTTAATTTCCAACAGGATTTCTTGCAGCCGCACACTCTCGGTCTGCTCAGAGAGAATTGATAAGGAACGAAGGATAGGCAGCCCCGAGGAGAGCATAGTGGCAAATTGTCGGGAAAAAATAGCAAGATCTTTGAGCTTTACTCGCCCTTTTCCTATTCTGATTTCCTTGTTAAATCCAGCGTTTGTGATCTCAACGGCAATCGGCGTCAATCCCAGTTGACGTATGCGTGAGACAGCCTCGGCTTCGGTTGAAGCTTTGATCTTTTGTTCAACCAAACGCCCTTGTCGCGACCGAGCTTTAACAAGGTAATCAGTTTGCGGCATCGTTGGTCACTCCCAATAATTGGTTGAGCTCTGAAAGATCCGAACTCTTTTCCGCTGCAACCCGGTATTCAACGGTGCCGTCAGACACTAAGCGCGCCAAATCCTGATTAAGGGTATGCATGCCTGATTTGGAACCCGTCTGCAGCGACGATGCAATGGACTGTAATTTACCTTCTCTGATCAAGTTGCGGATCGCAGGCGTCGCAATCATGATCTCCGTGGCGGCAACACGTCCCTTGCCATCGGACGTCTTGCACAAGGTTTGGCACACCACGGCTTCCAGTGAATTCGAAAGTTGGGTTCGCACCTGTGACTGTTGCTCGGGCGGAAATACATCGATAATCCTGTCAATCGTGCTTGCAGCGGAGCTGGTGTGCAAAGTTCCCAAGACGAGGTGACCGGTCTCAGCCGCCGTCAACGCAATGGAAATAGTCTCAAGGTCCCGCATTTCGCCCACGAGGATGATGTCTGGGTCCTGTCGCAGTGCATGCTTGAGCGCGTTGGCAAATGACCAAGTGTCCTGGCCCACCTCTCGTTGGCTCACCACACTCTGCCTGTGTTTGTGCACAAATTCAATAGGGTCCTCGATCGTCACGATGTGACTTTTTCGAGTTCGATTCGCCCTGTCCACTATTGCGGCAAGTGTGGTGGACTTGCCTGAACCAGTGGGTCCTGTCACGAGGACTAGACCCCGCGGCAAGCTCGACAGGTCCGCTAATTGTCCAGGCATATTGAGCGCCTCCAGTGGAAGAATCTCCCATGGAATTGTGCGAAACACCGCCCCCATGGATCCTTGCTGCTGCATTAAGTTGACACGAAATCTTGCAGCGCCTGGCAGTTCGTAGGCAAAGTCCAATTCTTTGTTCTCTTCAAATATTTGCTTTTGATGATCGGTGAGAATCGAATACACCGCCTCTTGTAATTGCCGTGGAGTGAGTGCCGAAGAAGCCGATGCTTGAGTGATCGGTTCAAGTTCACCGTTAATTCGAATCATGGGTGGTGAATTGACACTGAGGTGCAGATCGGATCCACCAACCTCGAGCAGGTGCAGCAATATGGAGTCCAGTGATAATTCGCGAATATGAGCGCGCGGATCCCCTGGATGTAGCGCAATGATCCCTTGTTCAGAAGTGCCCGAGGGAATACTGGGAGCAAAATCTTGGGAACTGGAAACGGCTGACTGTGAGCCCGCAGATGGGTCTGCTACCGGCAAGGAGAAATCTTTGTTATTCACTGTGTCCGCCTCACGCAATAATTCTTAGGACTTCGGGGATTGTGGTCAATCCTTGAGCGACTTTAAGCCAACCATCTTGACGCAGAGTACGCATGCCCTGCTCTACCGCCAAAGCTTTGACTTCATCAGATGTGGCATTACGAACTGCCAATGCCGCTAAGCCATCGCTCATGGTCATAACTTCATGCAGGCCAACCCGTCCACGGAATCCCGTATCAGCGCACCGACTGCAACCGACCGGCTCAAAAAATGTTGCTTCAACATCTGGTGAATATTCAAACCCAACGGCCGCAAGTTCGTTCGGCGAAATTTTCACCGGACGCTTACAAGCCGGGCACAATCGTCGCGCAAGTCGTTGGCCTGAAGCGCAGGCCAATGCCGATGAAACCAGGAAAGGTTCAATTCCCATTTCAGTTAATCGAGTCAGGACACTTGGCGCATCATTGGTGTGCAAGGTGGTGAGGACCATATGACCGGTCAACGCTGATTCAATGGCAATGCGCGCTGTCTCATGGTCACGTATTTCTCCGATCAGGATGATGTCGGGATCCGCTCGCAGGATTGATCTCAAAGAGGATGCAAATGTCAAGCCTGCCTTGGAATTAGTTTGAACCTGGTTAATCCCCGGTATTCGATATTCGACCGGATCCTCGACAGTCACGATGTTTACTTCGGGTCGAACCATCGAATTGAGCGTTGCGTATAACGTGGTGGACTTTCCCGACCCAGTTGGCCCACTCACAATCACCATGCCGTACGGACGGGTATATGACTCCCTCCACCGGAGGAGATTTTCCGGAGAGAAGCCAAGATCTGATAACTCCATCTGTGCAGCCGTGTTATCAAGAATTCGCATGACAATTTTTTCACCCCACACGGTGGGGATTGAATTTACTCGGAGGTCAACCTTCTTTTTGTTGACCACAATTGTCAGGCGACCATCCTGTGGGATTCGCCGTTCAGCGATATCCATGTCTGAAATGATTTTGAGTCGTGAGATGAGCGCCGACTGCACTTCCTTTGGAGCAGGTGCGACTTCTTTCAGTACACCATCAATTCGATAACGAATTCGGATGTAGTCCTCTGACGGCTCGACGTGGATATCCGAGGCATTGTCCGAGATCGCTTGACTCAACAGCAGATTGACGTAACGAACCAGAGGAGCATCGGTGGTCGATGCAACTGGCGCAAGAATGTCGATTGCCTGTTCCTCGTGAAGCATGTCTTTGACAAGTTCGCCCAACTCTGTTTCGGCGCGGTACTCCATGTTGATTCGCGATGCAATCTCGGCCTTCATGCCACAAACAAAAGTGACCGGGTGTCGAGTTATGGCCTGTAGGTCATCCCTTATTTGCCAGTCGGCAGCAGTCTGCGAATCGGTCGCGATTAATAGTGCGTCGCCCGCAAAATCAATTGGAATTGCACCATATTTTCTGGCTTGATCTCCGGAGAGCAGTCCAGATGCGCTTGGATTAATTGTGAGGTCCATGATCTCAACAAACTGCAATCCCGCTGCTTCGACTGTCGCTTTAACAACTTGCCTCTTAGAAATGGCACCCATCGCCACAAGTGATTTGAGCGGATTGTCACCCTCGCGTCTTGAGTGGGAGATAACTTCATCGGCCTGATTTTGGGTGATCAAGCCTTGCCTGATTATTACGTCTAGAACCGACTCACTCATGTAGACCTCTATACCCAGATTGTTTAAGTGACAATCGGAAGTCACTCATGGATGTAATAACACTTTCAGCTGACTCGAGGGAAACATCTCCCGCCAACACGCGTCGCACAGCGTCCTGTTGCAATGTAAACATTCCATAAAAATCGCCCTCCTGCATGATCTCAAAAAGCTGGGATGTTTTTTCTGGATTACTAATTGCCTGCTTCACCCTGGGTGTCGTAACGGCAATTTCTAGCAGCAAAGACCGCTTATCTGGGGTGCTAGATGCAACTAGGCGTTGGCTGATCACGCACTGGAGAACCTCCGCCAACACATTGCGAGCGTGTACCTGCTCCTCTTGTGGAAAGAGATCAATTGCCCGCTGAACCGCATCAACCACGGATGCCGCATGAATACTCGCAAGAACCAAATGCCCCGTCTCAGCAGCTTGAAGCGCAATGGACATGGTCTCGAGATCTCTGATCTCACCGATGACTATGACATCTGGGTCTTGGCGCAATCCCGACCGTAATGCGGAAGCAAAATCGGAAGTATCAATGCGCACCTCGCGTTGACTCACCGAAGAAAGCTGATCCGCGTGAAGGAACTCAATCGGGTCCTCGATCGTGAGAATATGAAAGGCGCGCTCAGCGTTGATAAGCCCCACCATCGCAGCTAACGTGGTGGATTTACCTGAACCTGTTGGACCACAGATGAGGACCAAGCCGCTTGCCGCAAGTGCGCCTTGGCGTGCTGTCGCGGGAAGCCCCAGTTCCTCCAACGTGGGGATCTGCTCACGCACATGCCGTAACACCATGGAGTCGAGCCCACGGGAACGATAAGCATTCACTCGGAACCTGCCCACGCCCGGAACATGTAGTGCAAAATCGTGGTCACCACGAGCCACATAATCCGCTTGTGCCTCTGGCGTGCCGAGAGAGTTGTGCACACAATCAGCCGCCCAGTCAGCGTCGACCACTGGAAAATTGAGAGGCTGCAGTGCGCCACCAATTCGCGCCAACGGTGGCTTGCCCACCCTGAGGTGAATATCCGACGCTCGATGGTCCACGGCCTCGCTAAGGATTAAATCGAGAGCCAAATCAGGCCGCCCCTGCTCAGAAGTGAAAAGTGGATCCACGCTCACCGGCGCCCATTGATCCACGACAGGAAGTTCCATAGTGGGTGTTTCGGCTTAAAAGGGGGGCGAGTGGTCCTTAGTGCACGAAAATTCAAAAAAAATCACTAAAACGTGCCGCCGAGCGGTCACGCCATCCCAATTGGGCCGATACCAACCCTAGGAAGTGACCAACTGACCGAAGTGACCAACTGACCTAAGCGGCCGCGAAGCGAGGAGACGAACCTACCCATGACTGGGACATCTCTCTCACAAACGCGTTCAAAAACGGCCCACCGCATGGTGGGACTAGACCTTGGGACCAGCGGTATCCGGGCGGCCGAACTGCGCCACAACCGAACAACCAATACCTACGAGGTCGCCCGCGTTGCCAGTGTTGAACTTCCTCATGGGGCGGTTCACAATGGTGAGTTCGTCGACATCAAAATGGTGACCAAAGCTTTGAAAAAACTGTGGAAGCAAGGGAGATTCTCCACTCGTAAAGTGACCTTCGGCATTAGTGATTCCAGCGTAATCACCCGACAATTGGACTTACCTTGGATGCCACCTGCGGATTTCGCACAGGCTTTGCCCTATCAAGTGAATGAGGCACTCCCCGTGGAGACTTCCACCGTTGAAATGGACTATCACCTACTGCGCCAACTCCCAGGAAAAGATTCACAAGGTCAGGAGATGACACTTAACCGCGTCCTCATCGTGGCCTCAAATCGGGATTCAGTCACCGCCGAAGCACAATTAATAAGGAAATCCCACCTGATTCCGTTAGCAGCCGACTCCGCACCCTTTGCACTTATTCGAGCAGCCTGCCAAGGAAAAGTTCCCCACGATGATCGAATGCGCGTCATTGCTGACCTAGGTTCTGAGCAGCTCACCGTGATTGTTCACCAAAACGGTCAACCGCGTTTCATCCGAACTATTTCGAACTTTGGCGGCGACTCGGCTACTCACGCTATCGCTAATTTCCTTGACCTGAGTCAAGATGCTGCGGAGGAACTTAAAAAGTCCACGGGTCTCAATGGGCCTATCCAAGAAGTTGCCGCAATTCCTGAGTCCACCGTGTTTCGCAGTATTGTCACTCCTGCGCAAGAAATATTGGACCCTGCGACTCAGGCCACCATCAATTTGCTCAATCCTTGGGCGACCACATTAATCAAAGAATTACGCGACTCCATCGATTACTTTGTTTCTTCGACCCCGGGCACGGTAATTTCTGATGTCACCTTATGCGGTCGCAGCACTCACCTAGCTGGCTTGCAGGAGAGAATTGCAACGGAGTTGCCATATCCCGTTGCAATGATGGAACCTCTTCTTGGCCTGGAATCATCAAATAAGGTGTCCGCACATCCCCCAACCGACACAACTTATGCCGTGGCCATCGGGTTAGCGATGGGTGCGCAATGACATCAACCTTGGGAAATCTGCGCGAGAAACTAAATTCGCTCGGTAAGGCAAAGGAGCCATCCTCAGGGGTGCGGCGAGACGATGTCACACCCCATTTTGCCAATGAAGAAGTCTCGTTACCCCGCGTCAACCTCTTGCCCCAAAGTGTCAGGGATTCAATTCGCATTGGCGCTTTGCTCAGAAGGGCAGGAATTACTGCTGTCGCATTAATTGTGGTTACAGCTGTTATCTGGATCTTTCAAGGTCCGACTATCGATCAAGCACAGGGCAAGCTCGACCAAGCACAGTCGGACAATCAAACATTAAACACGCAAATTAAGTCACTGTCTCCTATTGGCGAGCTCTACTCTGCTTTAACACGACAACAGGAATTCGTTCAGGACACACTGGCTGCATCTCCCACCGCCTCAGAAATATTTATCAGACTCCAGGATGCTGCATCGGATACCGGCAAAACCCCCGTTCAAATTACAAGCGCATCCATTGCCTATCACGGCATTCCCGAGTCGGGGGATACTCTGAATCCGTGCCCCAACCCCGATCCATTCAACGAATCAATCACATTTGGCTGCTTAAGCTTTAATGCGAGTGCAAGTTCTCGAGACCAGATTTCGAGTTTCTTGAACAATATTGCGACCGACCCACTCTTTGTTGGGGCTTATGTTGACTCTTCAGTTGTCAACCCATCGATAACTGACGGCAATCAGAGCAAAGAGAACCAAGTTACCTTTTCAGGTAGCGTCGGGGTCACCCTTGAAGGTCTCCAAACCCCGTTGACGCCCGAAGAAATAATGGAAATCATCACTCCAGCGCCTGATACAACAACTGATCCCAATGCAACCACAGATGAGGTGAACTGACCGTGCTCAGAGATCGCATTCGCCTCGTCACAGTTAGTCTGATTTTGGGTCTAATAGGCCTTACCGCAGTCTTGTGGTTTGTCGTCATTTCACCTCGCCTTTCTATTGCAGGTGAATTGGAATTAAAGAGCGCCGACATCGAGCTGACTAACCTTGGCTTGTTAAAGCGACAGCGCGATTTTCTCGATTTAGCCGATCGCGCACCACAAGCCGCGGCTGAGGCTCAAATTCTGTTTTCACGGATGCCGGAAACAGCCCAGTTGCCTTCCCTTCTCGATCAAATCGGTCAAGCAGCCCTAGAGGCCGGGATCAGCCCCAGCAGCATTCAGGTGATCAATGCTTCCATTCCAGTAAGTACAACGGAAGCCACCCAAGGGAGTGCCAGTGAAACTCAGAAAGCTCTCGGAGTGCAGTTGGCCACTCTTGAATTGGACATGACCGTTGACGGATCCCAAGCAAATCTCCTTACTTTCATGGACAATCTGCAGGAACTTGATCGCGCTTTACTTATCACCTCGACAGACCTCGTTGATCTCCCGCTGCAGGTCGAAGGGAGCGAACAAACATTGACCATTTCCGCCACATTATTTGTGCTGGAATCAAGCCTTCCTGACTTAGTCACGAACGCTCAGGCAATAATCGATCGAGCACAAGCTGAGTCCGGCGTAGCACAAGCTTCTTGAGTTAACAGTCTTACGATCGAACGAAACTAAACAGCCGGCAGGACCGCTCTTAGGCGTACAGCATCCGCATCCCCCATGAATTGGGTTATTGCGGCTCGCACTAAGTGTGCGGCTGCCGCAAAGTCCTGCGGCAGTTCATCGATCAATGACGCGCAGTGGGTAGCAAGCTCCCATCGAATTTGAACCGTGAATAGATTACGGTCCCCCGCAGCATGCGCCGATTCGACCAAATAGGCATCAAGGGCAGTGAAGTCGCTCGCGAACATCAAATTAATTGCCTGCTCAATATTTCCAGAACTATGCGCAGTGAAAGCCTGCACGCTCAATGTCGAGGCTGCCTGCATTTGCTTTCGAGCATAACTCTGCGGGGTCATTCCTTCAAGCCGCTGTGCCGCGTGCGCGGCGATAGCGTCACTCGATGGAAAAGCAATGTTGTCAAAAGGTTCGACGTCAAGCATTAACGCCTGGAATCCCTGAATGCCAACGTTACTCAGAATCGGCTCAACTTGTGAACGTACAGCGAGAAGTGCCTGGGCGATAGACAAATTTGGCTCAGCCGTGGGTTCTGAGCATGCGCGTGCAATTTCTTCACCTAACTGAAAATACTTGCGGTATGAAGTACCCGCGCTGACAATCAGTGCTTCCCACAAGGCACCTTGTATTCGCATCAAATCGCTACCCAGCGCACATGAGAGTGCGCCGACCAGGTCTCCCGAAGCTCCCTTGCTCACCGCAATCGTTCTGAGAATTTCCGAGCCCTGAGTGCATAGGTCTACAAAATTCTGGCTGTCAGGACTCGAGCCCGCTTGTGACACCGTGCTCACCCATTTCTCCTGACGCTGACTGACTCGATACTTCTGGCTGAGGAAAACTCTATCCTTCTACCACAATTACGAGCCGCCTGATCTCTTCAACTCCCCCAGAGATCACCGTGTAGCGCACCACAACCTGACCGGGCTCACTCGCCGTCACCGTGAGTTCCCCAGCAACGTTGGTCACCGTGGCGTTCCCGAACACTACTTCGGGGTTGAAAAGTTGAGCTCCCCCCGGGTAATTCGCCAGGAGTTCGTAGGTGCTGGATCCAGTCTGCTGGAAGTTCACATTGACTTCTGCGAAGCGCTTCACTTCCCACGGCTCCCCAAATAGGGATGTCATATAAGGAGGGACCAAAAAAGTTAGGCGCTCGTCATAGGAATATCTCTTTGAGTACCCGCCGTAATAACCCACAACGCATCGGTATTTCTGGGACAAAGATCCCCAAAGGTAGATGTAGCCATTTCTGTACCCGTAAGACGGATCCTGAGCGCCAAAGCACGCGTCAACTGCCAGCATGGCCACGTTGAACACGGGGTTGTCGGCATTCGACTCTTTCCAGTCGCGAACCCACCTTCGCCTGTTATCAAATGGACGGTAAATGTAGGTGAAGCGACCAGAAACAGAGCCTAAGATCGTTTGCGAGGCTGGATCCGGTTTGCCGTACGTTGCACCTGGTGTTGTTGAAGACGTCGCATCTCGCAGGGAACTAGTTAGAATCACATTATTTTCCGCTGCAATTGTGACCTGACCCATCACATCACCTTCAACGTAAATGTCCCCTTTGGTGCAGCTATCGCCATACCAAGGATTATTCACATCAGCGTAGTAAGACGGAAATCCTTTTGGAGCGCTCGATGAATAGAAGCCACTGTTTTCTTCAGAATCGCTCGGGACGACGAATGGGTACTTGTTTGAACTATTCGAGCCGTATTTCCTGGCACAGGATGGCGCAGTGCCCGAGGGCCACACATTATTTGTGTCATAGTCGTTATTGGGATCGTCCACTCCTGAGGATGGAAGATCTTGAACATAGATCACCAAGTCCTCGAAATCAGAAATGGTGATCGTGCCGGTTGTGTGTGGCTGACTCGTGTCCTGCAACACTCCACCGCAATTCGCTCCCGACTGTTTGGTATCGGGGCTCGTTACCTTGATAACTCCCACTCCGCCTTGCACCGCAAACCTCAATCGAGTGGGTCCCGTGAACACGCACCCAAAGTCGCTTGCCTTCTCTTTCATGAGGGCGGCCGTGGCCGATGCTGAGGGGAGTTCCAGAACCGGTTCATAACGCGGGTTGCGATTGGTAATGTCGCTGCCTGTTGGACCAAACGAATTGCCTTGAAAGCCCGTGCTCGAATTCCACGTCGCGCCATCAATTGCATTGGAATACAAAGGTTCAGTGGTCGTGAGATAGCGATGATCGGCCGGGCAGCCAATCTCACCCGGAGAGAGTCCTTCCTCCTCGCTTCGACATGACGAGGAAATGGCTCCAGCGTCAATTGATCCAGATAGGTTAGTGGCTTGAAGGCGCCACACGTCGTTCGTGTGAATTTTTCCAGCGATGCGCTCCGAACTGTAGATTCCCGCCCACTGACAGAAATTCAGGTTTCGCTGGTTACCAACACCGCCCGTGGGGTCAACATCGCCCGATTCATACCAGTATCGCGAGCACAGTTGATTTGCAAGTGCTTGACTGGTGAGCCCAGTTCGACCGCCTGAGTTGGAGCTCTGTGAGTAGGCGCCGGGAACATCCGGAGAGGGTGTTTCAATGTCACTGAGATAGACGTAGTCCAGTGTGGAGCGCTTGGTCAGGACTGCCTCAACGGTATGGGTGACATCACCAGACTTGCCAGTGGAATACACGTGAATCTCACCGCCTGCACCAGCTCGCGATGTATCGACAGAGTAGGTGTAGGTGCCTGCGGAATCACCGCCAGACACATTCACATAATCAAAGAACGCCGGATTCTCAAGATCAAGTTCTTCTTCATATCCCGGCTGTTGAATTCGAACCAGATAGTCCTGGATCCCAGCTTCTGCTGCCGCAAGGGCAGCATATGAGCGCTCGCTGCGATCAGAAGGCACGATCTGCTGCACAGCGACCTGGGTAACGACCAGCACCAAGAGCACGAGCACGACACTCCAGGCGAGAACAAAGATCATTGCCGCACCACTGTCATCTGATCTCCGGACGTTGTCTAACTTCATCACAACAGGTTCACCAACCTCACCTGTTGTCGTACTGAATTCAGTGGATCAGTGGTTGCCCCAAGAACAATGGTGACATATTGCGGGACCTCGCCCTCGTCGAGTGATAACGCACCAGCTGACAGAGGTGTGACATTGCGCATGCTGGCATTGCAATCACCCTCTGTTTGACAAGCCCAAATTTCCATGGAGATGGGCGGATCAGATTCACTAGGGGTGGTCAGCAGGAACCTCCTCGTCGCACCAAGGGGAATACCCGTGCTAGACCAGTCTCCCGACCACTGCCACTCGCCATCGATGAGTGTTCCCTGTGCGACATCTGAAATTACATCGGTTGTTCCGTCAAGCTGCGGCAAAGTCATGACCCGCACTTTGTAGGGGATGTCGCTGCGCTGGCCTGTGCCTGAGTATGAATACAGCACGATTGACTCTGGGCTAGCTTGGACTATCGCCGAGTCACTTCCCACAGGAATGGCCGCATAACGCACTAATCTCGAAACCCATTCCGCAGCATTTTGCGCTTGTGACAATTCATTCGACTGAGACGTCACTTGCCTGATCCCTGAAAAAATATTCAGCATTGCCGTCGCGCTAATGATTGCCAAAATGCTGAAAACAGCCAACGACACCATGAGTTCGATGACGGTGTACCCACCGTCCTTTGAAAAATTACGCCCGCTCACGGAATTTCCTCAACCGGAGTCAGCGCAAATGCCACGACAGTGACTCCTGCGGGATCACCATTTTCCGGTGGTGTCAGCGGCCCAACAGGCGTAATCGGCCCAACGCCTTGCGCGGTGAAATCCCAGGAGCCAAAAGGTAGCGCAATTTGCAACACACCCTCGGAATCTGCAGGACCCACGTTGAATGACTCAAGACCACATGCCCCATCTGAGCCGGTGTAGGTCACCTCTACTACCCCAGCGGGCTCCAGCCCTTCAAACCTGACATAAGCCGACGGTAGCCCGACAGAGACCACACTCCCTGACACCAATCCAAAGCCCGTTGCGGACGATCCAAGAGCGCTCGGATCTTGATCGGCACACGTTCCCAGCCATGCTTCGAAGCCCGCAGTCGATGGCCATAGACCGGCTACTGCCTCGCCGACCGGCGTTTGCCTCGTTGCAGCTCCCGTCACCAATTCCTGCCACGTGACATTCAGTGAGGCAGGCAGTTGAAATTCTTCATTGGATGCACCAAAAATCACCGATGCAGCCGGCGCGTACTCGAAAGCAACACGGCTCACTTCCTGGGAATTGATCTGTACTTGATCTGTATCTCCGCCACTACTGCGGGGAACATAGGTAACACCGGACTGATTCTTTTCGATAGATACATATAACGTGCCGCTTGGTGCAAGGTTTGGTAGAAAAACGCACCCGTCAATACCCGTGAGTACTTGAAAATTGTTTTCTGGGTGTGAGGCATCCCGCCCAGTAACGACTACATCGGTCACCGGCTGCGCGTATTGATCACCCACTTGGACAGTAATCGCCCCTTCAATTCCCGTTCGAGGAACGCCATCAGAGCTGATGACTGCGTCGATAACCTGTGGGGCTCCCAGAGTGCGGCCCAATACTTCGACATTGACACGCAGATAGTCCTGACCTGGCTCGGCTGTTGAACAAGCACTCACCCGCTGATTGACCCCCACCCAGTTGGCCGTGGTCCGCACTGTGAATCCAGATTGCACAGTTTCAGTCAATCCAATGGCAACATTGGATGCCCCCACTACACGAAGACTCTCAACGTGTGAGCGCGCAACATTCGCGGCAAGCACCCTGTCCGAATTTTCTCGGACGGTGGCCAACGCCAGGAGAAGAATCGTGATGGTCGCTGCGGAGACTGCAATGAATATTCCTAAGGCCACGATCACTTCAACCAAAGTGAAGCCCCCATCCGAGGAACATGACGCACTCGAGCAGGTGGAATTCGAGCAGGTGGCACGCGTGCGGCAGGTCAAGACTCGGGTCCGCTCAACATCAACTGTCATTGTTTTCACCGCCCACAATCTCGATTCACCGTGCGCCGGCCGGGCACGTCTGAACGTGAGGTCTAACTCATAATGAACAGGCCTCACTGAGAGTTTCGGCCCAAAGCCCCCAATGAGGGCGCGAAAACACTTACTTTTGAGTGCCCGCGCCTCATTGACCTCGGTGGATACACTCGGCTTAACAGCAATACAGCCCAGCACCGACGGAAAGGCAACATGAGCTCATTTCTGCGCATGGTCGGTAAAAAGGTTTACCCGTCCACCACCTACCGGAATAACAGCCCAGCCGCACGTTCACTCCAAGTTCGAGCCGGCTTGGTAACCGTCTTTTGTGTGGTCACAGGAGTCCTGGCTGTGGCATATGCCGTCGCCATCGTGTTCAACACCGATATCACCTCGAACAACTCTCCTGATCTGAACGCAACCCAGCTCATCTCAGCCCTGGCTCTTGCCATTTTCAGTGTTTTTCTCCCCCAGGCCATTTTTCGAACCAGAAATGCAGCCAGCACTCGAGAAATACTTGACAACCCCACGGCGCCCGCCCGCCCGTGGCGCACCACCACAATAACTTTCAGCGCAGTACTCGTCGGGGCAATGCTCGCGGGGCTGCAATTTCAAGCTCCATTAGCCCTAACATTCTTTGGTCTTGCGTTGATGGCAAAGTTGGTTTTCACTAATCGCCGAGCACTGACCACGGATCCCAATGCCCGATTCCATGGACTGGTGGAGGCTTGGACATCCGCGGCTATCGCAATTGCCGCATTTTCGATTGTACGCCCGCTCTCTGCATTAGTCGTAGAACACAATTCAATATGGCCTTTAGTGTTCGCCGCACTCGTGGCCATGTATCTCGGTCTGGCATTCAACGCTGTTGAGCGATGGATAATCTCAGAAAAAGCGCCCTGGGCCTTTGCGCAGGACAGCATTGACACCCGACGTGTTGTGGTAGCCCTGGTCAGTGCACTCATCACATGGACAGTCGTGTTCGCGAGCGATCGTGTGGGCGGCTTTACCGTTGCCGCAAATCAAATTACTCAAAATAGTGTGGGCTTTGGCGTATTTATCGCATTCTGGCTACTCCTGTGGTTCACGTCGATTCGGATGTGGCGATATGAAGCACGCCGAACGTTGCGCATGTGGCGAGAACATCAAGCTGAAATTCTTATTCGCCTGTCACATGGCACGCTCAATGCCGAACTTGCGCGGAAAGCTGCCTTGTCCACCACCGCTCGCTTGGCACTCAGCGTGTTTGCCGCAACTCGCAGCATGGTCATCATGCGAGTCCCTGAAGGAGCCACGGATTCTTGTATTGCTTCGCGGGGCGTGTTTGAGAATTCATCTCCCGCCAAGGCGAAGGACATGGTCATTAGGCCCAATCTCCATATCCCTTTGAATTCGACTCCCAACCAAACGGAGAACAGCAGCATTGTAATTTCCGGTTGGCTTTGGCCCGGCTCATTCATGACGCGTTCGCATCGCTTGGTCAGCGAATTCGCGGCTCTCGCGAACACCGCACTTTTTGTTCCAGCACTTGCCGCACATGAAGAGCCCAAGTCAATTGCATTTGACAGACTTTTTGACTCCATCTATCAGTGGCCTAATCTTGATGCCTTCGAAGAAGCTGTTGAGCGGCTCCAGATTCGAGTTGATTCCGCGCCACAGAGTAGCTCTCTACTCATTGGCTGCTATGCCATTGATGATTTTGGTGCACTTGCCGGCGGAAAATTTGAGCAGGCAGCCCTTGCACAAATTCATCGGCTCATTCAGGGGTATAAAGACTTTGCAGGGCACGATCTATTTGTTGCCTACGAAACCCCAGGCAGAATCTGGCTTGCACTGTCCAGCGGCCCTATCATCAGGACAGGCATTGACCTGCTCAATAGCCTCCAAACACGAATCAATGAGAGCGGCTCCGCTCCGTCGCACAAAGTGGACCTTGAAGTCCATGTCAGTGTCTCCTTTGGCTATTCAGTGCATCAGGTCGACGCAATATCCCTCACGGACTTAATGGCTGCATGCCGAGAAAGACTCAATAAAGACATTTCACTGCGAAACTCATTTGATCCAAGTGAGCTATTACCCATAGATATCAGCCCAGAAGATTTTGCGGCACCAGGACCCGATGCAGTTTCATCGGGCAATGTCCTCGTTGAATTTCGAAATGCGCGCGATGCAGGTGCCAAGAATTTCACATCATGGCTCTACCCCCTAACCGGAAATAGCGGTGACAAAACACACGGAATTTTTGTCGAGCTTGGTTGGGATCACACCGTTGGGCAGTCATCATTCCTAGATCCGCAAAGTTTTATGTCTCTTGTCAATAGACAGGTTGAATTGGCCGCGGACACTGCGCTGCTTGCCTGTGAAAAACTCGCAGGAGTCATCAGTGAATTGGACACCCTGGGTCACTTCAACATCCCTGTAGTGACACGAATGCCATCAATTTTGCTTAATCCAGAGTCGGGTTTATATGCACTCCCCAATATTCTCGGCAGAGCACTTGACAGAAGACAGGCCTCTCGCACGGTGGTTGTGTTGGATTCCATCCCCCGTGGCGCCGGCCAAGCAGTGCGGCTCTTGTGCGACCGAGGGATCAGCGTTGCTGTGACTTCTAGTGCCGCAATCGGTGCTGATCCTGTTGATTTGGATAACTGGCACCGATGGGCAATTATTTTTCCCCCAACACTGGTTAATGGCCACGATGGCCTCGACTCCCTAATTGTTCAACAAACATCACTGGCCATCGCATCAACGGACACACGCCTCATGGCGATTGTGAACGAAATGACAGACCAACAAAGCCTCAGCGAAGGACCCATTAATTGGTTCATCGACCAATCTGTCGGCTACGGGAGCGTAGATCAGGTAATGGAAATTCAGACTTCGAAATCGAGCTGATTATCAGGCAGATTTTTCGCGAGGAGCGCGCTTAGGCGCTTCGCGCGGCACCAATGTCGGGTTCACGCTATTGCGCACGACTTCTTCAGAGATGACAACTTTGGCAACATCGTCGCGGCTCGGTACGTCATACATCACATTGAGCAAAACTTCTTCGAGGATTGCCCGCAATCCCCGAGCTCCCGTGCCCCGCAGAAGTGCTAGGTCAGCGATTTCATCGAGTGCGGAATCGCTAAATTCAAGTTCAACGTTGTCCAATTCGAAAAGTTTTTGGTACTGCTTGATCAGCGCATTTTTGGGCTCCCGGAGGACGGCAACGAGTGCCTCACGATCCAACTTGTTCACTGAAGTGAACACTGGAAGGCGACCAATAAATTCGGGGATCATGCCAAATTTCAGTAGATCCTCCGGCATGACGTGAGAGAACGGATCTGCTGACACATCAGTGGACTCGGTGCGCTCGCCCTCAACAAGATCAAATGTGAACCCGAGGTTTTTCTTGCCCAGCCGCTGCTCAACAATTTTGTCGAGACCTGCGAAAGCGCCTCCCACGATAAACAATACGTTCGTGGTGTCGATCTGAATGAATTCCTGGTGGGGATGCTTGCGTCCACCCTGCGGTGGCACAGAAGCAGTCGTGCCCTCGAGAATCTTTAGCAGGGCCTGTTGAACGCCCTCACCGGAAACGTCCCGGGTGATGGATGGGTTTTCACTCTTGCGGGCAACTTTATCGATTTCATCGATGTAAATGATTCCCATTTCAGCGCGCTTGGTATCAAACTCAGCGGCCTGAATGAGTTTCAAAAGGATATTTTCAACATCCTCGCCAACGTAGCCAGCCTCGGTCAATGCTGTTGCGTCAGCGATTGCGAACGGAACGTTGAGCAGGCGGGCCAAAGTCTGGGCAAGAAGTGTCTTGCCGGAGCCAGTGGGACCGAGAAGCAAGATATTGGACTTGGCCAACTCAACCGAGTCTTCTTTGCCCTTGTGGTTCGCACCGGCCTGAACGCGCTTGTAGTGGTTGTAGACCGCAACTGATAGGGATTTCTTTGCACTATCTTGACCAATGACGTACTCATCAAGGAATGCGTAAATTTCGCGGGGTTTGGGCAACTCGCCAAAGTCTGAGGTACTGGCCTCGGTCAGTTCCTCTTCGATGATCTCATTACACAGGTCAATGCATTCGTCACAGATATAGACACCAGGGCCAGCAATGAGCTTCTTAACCTGCTTCTGGCTCTTCCCACAGAAAGAACACTTAAGCAGGTCGCCACTTTCACCGATGCGTGCCACGACGCCCCTTTACCCTGATTTTGAACGCTTCCACATGAACCCATGAACCGTACCCCGAAAAAGGACCCAATGACGAGTTATTCACACGGTGGCGCGGGAGAAAGTCTCAATACTTACTCGAGACTCTCTTGGACACACTCGATGCGCAATTACCCCTTGCGCGAAGAGATTACCGAGTCAATGACACCAAAATCCTTGGCCATATCGGCCGTCAGGATCTTGTCTCGCTCAATGTCCTTTTCAATCTGCTCAATAGAACGACCGGTGTGCTTGGACAGAATGCCTTCCATCTCCTTGCGCATCCGAATGATTTCATTGGCTTGGATCTCAATATCTGAGCCCTGGCCACCACCTTCGGTGTAGGGCTGGTGGATCAGGATCCGTGAATGCGGGAGTGCGAAACGCTTGCCGGGTGTTCCAGCCGCCAGCAATACGGCCGCTGCCGATGCTGCCTGACCAAGGCACACGGTCTGCACCTGTGGCTTCACAAACTGCATGGTGTCGTAGATAGCGGTCATCGCGGTGTAGGAGCCACCCGGAGAGTTGATGTAGATCTGGATATCACGATCGGGATCCATTGACTCTAGGGTCAAAAGTTGGGCCATGACATCGTCGGCGGAGGCGTCGTCAATTTGGACACCCAGGAAGATAATGCGCTCTTCGAACAACTTGGTGTAAGGGTTATGAACCCGCTCACCTGTTGCGGTGCGCTCACGAAATTCTGGCAGAATGTAACGGCTTGTTGGTTGCTGCACGTTCATCACTTCTTGTCTCCCTTTGCTGAAGATGTTGGCGGCGCATCAGCGGACGTGCTGTACACGTGGTCGATCAATCCGTAGGTGCGTGCTTCCTCAGAAGTGAACCACCTGTCGCGATCAGAGTCTTTCTCGATCTGCTCCATGGTCTGACCGCTGTGCTCCGCGATCAATTCAGCCATGCGCTTTTTGATGTAAAGCATCTGCTCTGCCTGAATCTTGATATCACTTGCCGTTCCCCCAAGGCCACCTGATGGCTGATGCATCATGATGCGAGTGTTGGGGGTTGCATAGCGTTTTCCAGGTGCCCCAGCGCAGAGCAGGAATTGACCCATGGATGCCGCAAGACCCATGGCAACCGTGGTGACATCGTTGGGGATCAACTGCATGGTGTCGTAGATGACCATGCCCGCGGTGATTGAACCTCCGGGTGAGTTGATGTACAGGCTGATGTCCTTTTCGGGATCCTCAGCAGCGAGCACCTGAAGCTGCTTGGCAATTCTGTTGGAGTTGTCATCCATGACCGGACCCTCAAGCCAAATAATGCGCTCGCGCAGCAGGCGTTCATCGAGCATGTCGCCGAAACCTGTCATGCCGCCACCTGCACGCATGTCAAGACCGAAAGGCTGGTTCACTTCAAATTGCTGACTGGACACCGAGTCTCCTCGCGTTGGGTAATTCCGCCTTCTGGTTGACGCGGAATTCGGGTTTGCTCCGTAGTGATGACTGAACTCTAACCCGCACGTGCGGCAAAGACCCGACTAAATGTGTCGAGTTCGCCCATAGCCGAACCGAGGGATCTACTCCCCAGCAGCCAGTGCAGCCATTTCAGCATCGAGTGCGGCCAGGTCGACAACAGTGCCTTCCGTGTCAACGACCTTGGCGCTCTCCAAGACCTTGGCAAGTGCCTTGGCGCGACGGATATCAGCCATGGCCATGGGAACCTGCCCTGCTTCCACCAGAGCCTGAGCAAATGCATCCGGTGCCATGCCGTAGCGCGGTGCCTGCTGCACCAGCCAGGCACTTAATTCACTTTCGCCGACAGTCAGTTCTTCGTCTTCAGCGATCTTGTCAAGGATAAATTGGCTCTTGAGCCCGGTTCGGATCTCTGTTTCAACTTCAGCGCGATGCTCTTCGCCTGAATCGTGACCGTCTTGGAAGTGCGCTTCGATTTCAGCGGCAATCACACCTTCGGGCAGCGGAATGTCGACCTGCTCAAGAAGGACATCGTGAATTTTATTGCGGGCTTCATTGCCCTGCTCAATTTTCTTCAACCGTCCAAGACGGTTATCAATGTCAGCGCGCAGTTCCTCAACCGTGTCAAACTCTGAGGCCATGCTGACAAAATCTGCATCGAGTTCAGGAAGCTCACGTTCGCGCACCGCAACAACCTCAACGGTGACGGTCAACGGGATTCCTGACCAGTCGCCATTTTGAGGAGTGAATTCAAATGTGCGTGACTCGCCCTTGGCTGCGCCGCGAACAGCGTCATCAAAACCAGGCAGCATCCCTTCGGTGCCCAACTCGTAAGACATGGCGGAAGCGGACAGGTCCTCGACTTCTTCGCCTGTCTCCGTCGCACCCGAAATATTGACCAGTAGGACATCGCCATCGATACTCGCACGATCAATTTCTTTGAGGTTGGCAAAACGGCCACGGAGCCCATCAATTTGCTCATCAATATCAGCAGCCGACATTGCAACAGGCTCAACCTCAACGGTCAATGAATCAAATGCTGGCAATTCGAATTCGGGGCGCACATCTACTTCAGCGGTGAAAGCCAACTTGTCGCCGTCAGCGATCTCGGTGACCTCAACTTCTGGCTGACCGATTGGGCGGATTTTGTTCTCACGAATAATGTCGTCGTAAACCTTGGGCAGGGCATCGTTGATGGCTTCATCGAGCACAGCTGCCCGACCAACCCGCTGCTCAACAACCCGGGCAGGAACTTTGCCTTTGCGGAACCCAGGAATGTTGATCTGCTTGCCAATCTTGATCAGCGCTGCGTCAACACTGGGCTGGAGGTCTTCAAAGGGAACCTCAACGACCATTTTGATGCGGGTTGGGCTGAGGGTTTCGATTTCGGTTTTCACAAAAACTCCAGATAGTTGATTATTGACATACTGATCATGGTGCAGGGGTATTGCCGGTGAAACTTGTGGTCGGGGCGGGGAGATTCGAACTCCCGGTCTCCTGCTCCCAAAGCAGGCGCGCTAGCCACTACGCTACGCCCCGCGCTGGCCTCGCAGAGTCTAGACGTACGGCATTCTGCCCGTGTAGTGGCATGCAACTTGAACTGCGATCCGGGATTGCATATTCGAATCTCAACGGTCAGGAATGTGAAAAAGAACGCCGATTTTTAATGAACCGAGGGCAATGAGTAGCATTAGCCCGCACCTCGCGGGTGTAGCTCAATGGTAGAGCCCCAGCCTTCCAAGCTGGTCATGCCGGTTCGATCCCGGTCACCCGCTCTCACCCTCGGATTGTGTCTACTCGGACAGCCGCCACCATGTCCAGGACAGGGAACAAACATTTGATGGCAGGCAATTCAGCGCGCAATCGGGCCCAAAATGTGTTCCTATTCTCATATGAAAGTTCCTGGAAGCAGCTCGCAAAACGGTGCACCCGTGGGCCGCAGGGTCGTAATGGGCATGTTGGGTCTGGGTGCACTAGGCGTGGTTTTTGGCCGCCAACTCAATTCCGCGGTGACATCTACGGTAAATGCCACCATTCCTGGTCTTGGTTCGGTGCTTCCCGCAGCCGGTGGCTTTCGAATTTACACGGTGACCAATGGATACCCTGAAATGTCGGAGGCCGATTACACGCTGACAATTTCCGGAGCAGTTTCCAGTCCCATGACTCTTAGTTTCGCTGACTTACAAACACTGCCGCAAACGTCAATGACAAAAGACTTTCAATGCGTCACGGGTTGGAGAGTTGACGATGTCCCTTGGACGGGGGTTCTTTTAAGCGATTTATTGGAGTTAGCAGGTGCTTCTCCCACGGCTACCGCGCTGGCCATTGATTCATTTGATGGCGCCTATACCGAGTCACTCACCATGGAGCAAGCGATGCGGCCTGACATGCTCGTTGCCATGTCGATGTATGGGGAACCGATAACAACGCCGCATGGTGGTCCGGTGCGGCTATACACGGCGCCCATGTATGGATACAAATCTCTCAAGTGGCTTTCGCGCATTGATGTGGTGGATCAAGTAATCCCCGGGTACTGGGAACAGCGGGGCTATGACATTGATGCCTGGATTGGACAATCCAATGGTCGTAACGATGAACCTGTTTAAGAAACTCAGGTAATGGAGACTTCATGTCTATAAAACGGTTCAGCAAAGCGGAGCGCTACACGCATCGCTCCATTGCCGTTCTTATGGGAATTCTGATTGCAACAGCCGCCGCGCTCTATATTCCTGATATCAGCACAGTTATTGGCAACCGCGAATTGGTCAAGACCATTCACTCGTATTCCGGTTTTCTCCTGCCCATACCCATTGTGATAGCGCTTTTTTCACTTGCGTTCCGCCGGGATGCTCAAGAACTCAATCGGTTTCACCCACATGATTGGGCCTGGCTTAAACGGGAAGCAAAACCCGATGTTGTTTCCATTCCCGTAAATAGTCCAACTGACTACGGCAAATTTAACGCGGGGCAAAAACTCAATGCTGCGTTCACTACCGGAGCAATTGCTGTCATGTTTATTACCGGGTCAATGATGTTTTTTAGTTCATTGTTCACCGATGACTTGCGAACCGGTGCCACGTTTGTTCATGACTGGCTAGCCCTAGCCATGGTGATCGTGCTGACAGGGCACACCTACATGGCCTTCAAGGACACTTCAGCGCGCGCTGGCATGCGCACCGGCGAAGTTCCCTATGGTTGGGCTAACCAGCACCACCCTGAGTGGGTATTAGCCGTTACCCAGCCAGAAATCCATCCAGCGGATAAAAATCAAGGTGATGATCAAAACAAAGGTCAAGGAAATGAAGATCCATCTCAGTGAATAAACAACTTCAGAGACAACTCCTGGACTGCCCGAACGGGTAAATCTCCCCTGAGCCGCATTCTCCGCGGTGGTGATCCAGAAAATAAATATCGTTCCAACCCAGGCAACCATGCACCACGGGCATAGCGCCCCAATGACATAAAGACTTTGGAAGGCCAGCCACACAATGAAGGCCATTCCACCGAGTGCACCTAGGTTTAGTCCCAACCACACCCACTTCGGGATTGTGACGCGGGAGACCAACAGAACCGCAAGGGTGATAACCACGGAATAGCTTGTCAGGCCGATCAGCGGATTGGGAAAGCCAAACACTGAAGCCTGCTCCGTGACAATTACAGAGCCGCATGAGAGAACCGGATTGATATTACAACTTGGAATATAATTCGGATCGGACAAAATCTGAATTTTGTCCACCGTCAATTCAAAGGCAGCAATCAGCCCAATGACTCCCCCAAACAGCAGGAGCCACGGAGTAGACGAGTAACGCACGTGCGGCTTCAGGCCCGCTTCAATGCTTTGATCAGGTGTTGTCACGTTTCACATCCCACCATAGGGTCGCAATGGGCCGGGGTTTGGCATCCTGTTCTTGGAGAAGTGCGGCAGCGACTTCGGCGTCTCGATCCTCGGTCAGGCACAGTCTTACTCGCGAATGTTTAATTCGATCAGCCTGAGGCATGTTCACCCGTGCACCCCAAGTTTCGTCGTCCCAGATATCGAGGACAGCGGGAAAACCCATGGCCACCGCAATTGCTTGCAGCAAATAAGGCGTTGGCTCAGTTGGTCGATCAAGATCCCAGAACTTTTTCCAGAGTGCGTTCATGTTGCTCATTGGGTGCGTCATGGGAATCTCAAGAACAACACGCTTTGTTGCATGATCATTGAGTGCCTGAAGGAAGGGCACAATGTCAGCCACGTTGTAGGCCACGTGGTGGCATACAACGACGTCAACCTCAGGAACTAAATCGGCAACGTTGGGCCAATCACCTAAATAGGTGTGGGCGATAACACCGCGTGCTTTCGCAGCATTGGTGAATTCATCGAGCATGCCCTGTTGGTGATCCACGGCAACCAACATGCCTGCAGGCGGAGAAATTGCCATGGATGCGCGGCCGCCGCCCGAGCCGACATCTAGGACCGAACCATTATTGGGAAGGGCCTCGCGGGCCCGCTGGTGGGAAATCGAATCGGGCACTTCATCAGATACGGTGAACATTGCCACGGGATGTGACCACGGAGGCTCCGGTGCCTGGTCCAAGATCTCCGAAGGGATCGCCCAGGATTGTAGGTCCGCTTTCCATTGGTTTGCCAAACGTGTCAAGCGATCGGGGTCGGTCTCGGTAATAGCCACCCCCAAACTCTAACGCCGCTCAGATCCCCAACCCCTGCCGACAGAGTGTCTGAAAAAGTGATAGCTGTCACCGTTAATCTACGTGGGTGACACCACCCGAGTCAGCCGCCCAGCACGCGGGAAACTCCCACCCGCTGGCAGCACTCATTGGTGGGCCCCGGGGAGCGCTCGAGTCCATGCTGCCACCCGTTGCCTTTGTTGTTGTCTATCTCGCAACTAACAGCAATCTGTCAGCCGCGGTCATTACAGCCTTAGTAATCGGGTTTGGACTCGCCGGACTGCGGCTTCGGCGTGGTGAGAAACCCGTTCGCGTGACGGGAGCATTGCTCGTTGTCGTTTTAGCCGCGCTCGTTGCCTACTACACCGGCAGCGCCGCTGCCTACTTTTGGCCGCTCGTCCTTGCCAACATCGCATCAGCCCTGGCATTTGCTTTCTCGATCTTGATTCGCTGGCCACTCCTTGGCGTGATTGTTGGACCAATCACAGGGACGGGGATGCGCTGGCGCAAAGATCCAGATCTATTGCGTGCCTATTCACGCGCTTCATGGCTCTGGGTACTGCTCAACGTGGTTCGCGCAGCCGTTCAAGTCCCCCTCATCCAAGGTGAGGACCTTTGGGCACTGGCTGCAGTCCGCCCGGTTTTTTATCTCATGGTGATCGGCGTTGTCTTGTGGTCCTGGCGCGTGATCAAGAAAGCTCTGCCAGCAGACCATCCCGGAATCCGTTCACCACGCATTCCAGGCGAGGTCCAGAACTAATCTCACTTCTGGCACTGGGGGCACCAAAAAAGATTTCTCCCTAGCATTGAGGTCATCAGAATTTCACTTCCGCAGACGTGACATGGCTGGCCATCCCTGCGGTACACATAAACCTCTCCCCCGTGACGATCTTCACGAGCTTTACGCTTCATGGCGCGTGGTTCATGTTCGGGATACACAGTGTCAATGCGACCGGTCCGGACACCTGCTTTCATGAGCACACACAGGTCTTCCCACACGGCATTAAAAGTTTCATTGGTGAGTGATCTTCCCTGGTCATTCGGGTTGATGTTGTGACGAAACAAGACTTCAGCGCGGTAAATATTGCCCACTCCTGCGAATAACTTCTGATCCATGAGCAGCGCACCGATCGGCGCTGAGCTGGAAAGAACTTTGTCACGAGTGGTGCTGGGGTCATCACGCCTAATGGGGTCGGGCCCAATCCGCTTTCGCACTTCTTTCGATTCCGCGCTCGTGAGCAGCGAACAAGCATTCGGACCTCTCAACTCGGCACAAGCCCCCGGCGTGATAAGTCGAAGCCTGATGAGCCCTTTAGGCTCGGGAGGCGATTCGAGAAACGTCCATTTGCCGTACAGCCCTAGATGCACATGAATCTCACTGGAGTCCGTGAACTTAATAAAAAGGTGCTTGCCGCGGGCCTCAGCCTTGGTTAACACGGAGCCTGTTATTTGCTTAGCGGAATCACTGAATCGACCCTGTGGGCTATCAACGGCAACCTGTTGCCGGCTAAAGAGTCTCGTAATCTCTTTGGCCTGTCGGTGAACAACGTGCCCTTCAGGCACTAACCGGCCATTGCCTTTTCAATGTCAGCGACAAACAGATCAATGTCATTGGGCTTGGTATCCCATGAGCACATCCAGCGCACAAGATCCGGTGCATCCCACGTGTAGAAACGCCACTTGGTTTGGAGTCGCTCAACAACATCAGCCGGCATCCGAGCAAAAACCGCATTGGCATCCACGGTAGAGGCGAGTGTGATGCCTCTGATGCCTTCTACTTTCTCCGCCAAATACTGCGCCATCTCATTGGCGTGCCGTGCACTGCGAAGCCATAGGTCATCGCTGAGCATGGCAATCATTTGCGCTGATGCAAAACGCATCTTGCTGTTGAGCTGCATGAAAGATTTTCTAAAGTACTCGACACCCTGCACAACATCCGGGTTCAGCACGACAATGACTTCACCCATCAGCATCCCATTCTTTGTCCCACCGAAGGAAAGAATGTCAATACCTGCGTTGATGGTCATGTCAGCAACGGAGCAATTCAGCGACACCACTGCGTTTGCCAAACGAGCGCCATCCATGTGAACGCGAAGCCCCAACTCATGTGCGCAATCACTGAGGGCTGTGACTTCCTCGATCGAATAGACAGACCCCAACTCAGTTGATTGCGCGATGGTGATTGCCCCGGGTTGCGCGTAATGCACGAAACCGAAGTCATGCGCTGCCGAACGTATTGCGTCGGGGGTGAGCTTTCCATTGACCTCAGGCACTGTCCAAAGTTTGATTCCTGCGACCTTTTCCGGTGCGCCACCTTCATCCATGTTGACATGGGCCGTCTTTGTGCAAATCACGGCTTCCCACTGTCGAGTGATTGAAGAAAGCGCAACAACATTGGCGCCCGTCCCGTTAAACACGGGGTAAACACCCACCTCTTGTCCAAAGAGTCCAACCATGCGCTCATGGAGTTCCGCGGTGATCAGGTCGTCACCATAGGCAACTTGATGACCTGAGTTCACTCGAACCAATGCTTTGAGAACTTCGGGGTGCACACCTGCATAGTTGTCACTGGCAAACCCTCGCCAGGCCTGTGTCGTGATGGATTCTGATGTGCCTTCTGAGTTACTCATGTGCTGCAGTATTCCCGAGTCGGAATTCGCCAGCGATTCCGAGCCACCCAACGGTATGTAGCCTCCGCCGCGGGCAAAACGACAGGCGCGGCAATCAGAGTCCCCAGGATACGCATCTTGCTTACCTTCAGGATTTGAGAAACAGCGAGAGCTCCCCCGTAAACGTGTTGGTCCGAATCAACGAAAACCACTTCACGAGCACACCGTTCTGCCGTCACCCCTGCAGGTTGAACTGCAAAATCGATTGACTGGGAGGTGACGAACTCGCAGCGAGCACCAACTTTCATCGCAAGTCGCACAGACTTGCGGCAGATACCACATTGGCCGTCGAATATGCAGGTTCCATGAAAACCTGACGTGGATTTAATCAAAGGATGGACCTTCGGTGCGCGTGCGCTTAAGTTCATAGAACCCTGGAACTGAGGCCACCAGCACAGCTCCATCCCACAAAGTGCCAGCCTGCTCACCCACAGGAATCGGAGTAATCACCGGGCCAAAGAATGAAATCGGGTTGCCATCAGGACCGGGAAGTGAAATCACCGGTGTACCCACATCACTGCCCACCAGGTTGATTCCCCGTGCATGGCTCTCGCGCAGTTGACCATCGAATTCTGTTGAACCTGCAGCGGACTCAAGTTCGGATGGCAAACCCGCCTCAGCTAGCGACTCGGAAATTATCTGGTCGAAGTCTTTGCGCCCTTGCCTGTGAATGCGAGTTCCCAACGCCGTATAAAGGGCATCAAGCACACTCGTACCAAACTGTTCCTGTGCGGCAATGCACACCCGCACGGGACCCCACGCCGTCTTCATGAGTGCTACATATTCTTCAGGGAGATCTTTCCCCTCATTAAGAACCGCCAGGGCCATGACGCTCCATGTGACCTTGACGTCGCGAACTATTTCAACTTCTTTCATCCACCGGGAAGTAATCCATGCCCATGGGCAAAGCGGATCGAACCAGAATTCAACGTCGGTGGCCATGCGGGCATTCTTTCACCCCACGCCCCGAGTTCCAACGTGCGTGCCATGCAAAGATTTGGTCATGAATGACACCCAGGCACTTGATTCCCGCTCCGAGAACATCACACGCGCTGAAGCAGCACTGCGATCGCAATTGATTTCGGTGACTTCCTACGACGTTGTTCTCGATGTCACTTCAACCGGCCCGACCTTCCCCACCGAGACAACAGTGGTGTTTGCCTGCAACGAGCCCGGTGCCTCAACTTGGATAGATCTCATTGCCCCTGAGGTGAATTCAGTGGTCCTCAACGGGACACCCCTCGACGTCAGTTCGGTGGTTAAGGGTGCACGGATTGAATTGCCCAACCTTGAGGCAATGAACACGGCGGTCATCAGCGCCCAAGGAAAGTTCATGAACACAGGCGAAGGGCTGCACCGATTTGTCGACCCCGTGGATAACGAGACCTATCTATACACCCAATTTGAATCTGCTGATGCACGCCGCATGTATGCCTGCTTTGAACAACCAGACTTAAAGGCCACGTTCACATTGACAGTGACAGCTCCGGAGCACTGGAAAGTGATCAGTAACTCCCCCATGGCCCAGGTTGTTGATGGTGGGAACACACAGACATGGTCATTTGAACCAACCCCAACAATTTCGACCTACATCACAGCATTGGTCGCAGGACCCTACTTTGAAGTTCGTGATGAATACTCGGGCCCTTACGGCACCTACCCGCTGGGGATTTTCTGCCGACAGTCACTTTCTCAGTATTTGGATTCAGATGAAATTTTCCAAGTCACAAAACAAGGTTTCGCATTCTTCGAAGACCAATTCAAGGTGGGCTACCCATTTGCCAAGTATGACCAGCTTTTTGTCCCTGAATTCAATGCGGGCGCAATGGAAAATGCTGGGTGTGTCACTTTCCTCGAAGACCTGATCTTTCGCAGTCGCGTGACGATCGCCGCATATGAACAACGCGCCAACACGATTCTTCATGAACTTGCCCACATGTGGTTTGGCAACTTGGTCACCATGAGTTGGTGGGATGATCTCTGGCTCAACGAGTCATTCGCGGAGTGGGCCGCCCACCATGCCAATGTGCACGCTACTCGTTACAACGACGCGTGGACAACGTTTGCAAACTTGCGCAAAGCGTGGGCATACCGTCAAGACCAACTGCCATCAACACACCCAATTGCGGCTGACATGTATGACCTCGATGCCGTTCGAGTCAATTTCGATGGAATCACCTATGCCAAGGGTGCTTCAGCATTGCGCCAACTCGTAGCGTGGGTGGGTGAGCCCGAATTCATGGCTGGCATTGGCGTGTACTTCAACAAGCATGCCTGGGGCAATACCCAACTCAGTGATCTATTGACCGAACTTGAAGCTACCAGCGGTCGCGATCTTTCAGATTGGACCCGCCAATGGTTGCAAACAAGTGGTGTGAACTTGCTGCGCCCACTGGTTGAAGTCGATAGCCATGGCAATTACACCAGGGTCGCAATTGAGCAAGAACCACCGAGCGCCCCTGAAGGCGTTGAGCAGACTCTGCGGTCCCACCGCGTTGGCTTGGGCCTTTATGACCTGCAGGATGGAGCGCTCATTCGTCGCGACTTTATTTCCATCGATGTCACCGGTGCAATCACCGAAGTCGAAGAACTCTCGGGAGCCCAACAGCCAGATCTGTTATTGGTCAACGATGGTGACCTCACATTCGCCAAAGTTCGACTCGATACAAAGTCATGGACAACAGCTACCAAGCACCTCGGCGGAATCTCAGACTCCCTTGCACGCGCCGTCATTTGGAGCGCAGCCTGGGACATGACGCGCGACGCCGAGGTCAGCACCGGAGAATTCCTCGCTCTCGTGCTTTCAGGAATTGAAAGTGAATCTGATGTCGGCGTTGTTTCCGGTGTCTTACGCCAATTGAGTCTTGCCATCGATCAATTTGCTGATCCCAAGCACCGCGAGGAATACCGCCTTCGTCTCGCTGAGGCGTGCGAGCGATTTGCGGCTGCCGCTGAAGCCGGCAGCGATCACCAACTTGCATTCACCAAGGTATTCATTGGTAATGCAACAACCAATGCCCAGCTCGAAACTGTTGCAGCCTTGCTCGATGGAACTACCACGTGGCCGGGAATCGTTGTTGACACCGATTTGCGGTGGAGCATGTTGCAAGCTCTGGTCGCAGCAGGTGACCGCGGCGAGGTCGAAATCGATGCCGAACTTGAAAGCGACAACACCGCAACTGGGAAGCGTCAAGCGACCATGGCTTTGGCCTCGCGCCCAACACGAAGCGCCAAAGATGCAGCCTGGGATGCAGTGTTCAACAACATCGAACTGCCCAACACGATCATTGAAGCGACCATCGGTGGATTCCAAGATCCAGATCAGCCTGAACTCATGGGCGCATTTGTAGATCGCTACTTTGAGCAACTCCCTGAGCTCTGGAACAAGCAGACCATGGAAATGGCTCAAGTGATTACATCGGGAATGTATCCGGTATTTGTTCCATCAACGGATTTAATCGAGAAAACCAATGCATTCCTCAAGTCCACAACCATGCCAACAATGATTCGCCTCGTTACCGAGTCCCGCGATGGCGTTGAGCGGGCGTTGCGAGCGCAGGCGAAAGACGCGAGCGAATAAACACGAGCGCAGGCGAAAGACGCGAGCGAATAAACACGAGCGCAGGCGAAAGACGCGAGCGAATAAACCCGAAGAATTTGCTCGGGGAGTTAGGCCGGTTCGTCGAGGTGATAAACCTTGGGCTTGCGGGCATGCTCGGCAAGAACCGCGAGGGCTTCGCGGACTCCGCCGACGATGTCATCCGCGGTCATGCATGACTGGAACGCAAGGATGGCAAACTCACAGGAACGATCATCGAGCACCACGTGCGCTTCCGATCCTGTGATGATGTCCAAGGTTCGGGCTTGCGGGTCCAGTGCAAGGAGTACTGACGACTCCGGGGTTGGAAGTTCAGCGAGGCGTGCAAGCGCGGAATCGCGGCCGTTGGCCAATTCACCGATGTAAACACCGAAGGACAGACCCGAGATTTCTCGAGCAAGTGCTACGGCGCGCTTGATTTCACTTCGGGAGGCGTTACCAATTTGCATGTGCACCTCCACGGGTCAACACAGCTGCTTGCGCCGATATCTCAGCAGGGACAATCGAGGGATTTGGGGCTGCTGAATCGCTGACAATGAATACAGCATCCGCGCTGGTGGCGCCATCGAGATCAGTGGTCGCGTTCCCTCTGCTATTCCGAGTCCATGATGGGGCGGCTGCGATCACATAAATGATTGCTGCGAGGAGTAGAGGGATTCCAAGAAAAATAAGGATTGCCTGGCCTGAAGTCACAGTCCAAGCCTAATGCGGGCAAATCTTGGCAGCGCGTACGGTGGTCACATGGAAACTGTTCGCCCCGAGTACCCCAGCCTCCCCGATTCCGGAATCATCGATGACTTTCACGGTACACCGGTTCCGGATCCCTTTCGATACCTTGAGGACCCCACAGACCCTCGAACAGTGGAATGGCTGGCGTCTCAGAACGACCTGATGGCGACTGAGCGAGCCACCTGGACCACTCGCGAACAATTTGGCAAACGTGTGGGCGAACTCTTGGGATCAGGCGCGATTTCCCCGCCGTATATTCGCGGAGAGCGCACCTTTTACACAAAACGGAATCCTGGCCAACAATTCGCAGTTCTTTACGTCCGCGAGAGCTCAGACGACCACAGCAACCCAACCACCGAACGGGTGCTCATTGACCCGATTGCATTAGACCCTGCAGGACACACGACTCTCGATAGTTGGCAGCCTTCCAAAGAAGGCGATCTGATCGCCTACCAACTGAGCGAGGGCGGCGACGAAGAATCATCCATTTATGTCATGAAAGTGGACACCGGCGAAATCGTCGAAGGACCCATTGACCGTTGTCGCTATTCACCCATTGCATGGTTACTGGGAGGTTCCGCCTACTACTACGTACGGCGAATTGCCCCAGAGTTGCTGCCAGAAAGCGAACGGCACTTCCACCGAAGGGTGTACCTGCATCGTGTGGGCGCCGACCCCGACACTGATGAACTTGTATTCGGCGCCGGCATGACCATGACCAACTATTACGGCGTATCAGTTTCACGCGATGGGCGCTGGCTTGAGATCTCTGCATCCGAAGGGACAGAACCGCGCAACGACCTGTGGGTCGCGGACCTCACCAAATCTGATCCATCTAGTCCACAACTAGAACTGGTCCAAGGCGATGTCGATGCTCAAACATCAATCAGTTTTGGTCGCGATGGGCGGGCGTACATTGTCACCGATCGCGATGCTCCCCGCGGAACAATCTTGGTCACCGAATTGGGACACTGGAATCCAAATTCATGGAAAACGCTGATCCCTGAAGACGATGATTCAGTACTTGAGTCCGTCACATTGCTGGACTCTCCTGAGTTGAATGAGGACCAGCTTCTCGTTGTTCGCACCCGCCATGGCGTCGCAGAAATGTCGGTGCTGAAAGCGAGTAACGGTGAATTCATGTATCAGGTCGAACTCCCCGGCGCGGGAACCATCGGTGGACCTGTTGAACACATCGATGGTGGACCAATCACCTGGATTGTTTACACCGATCACACCACTGTCCCTCAGGTGTATGAGTTTGACGCACGAACGCGCTCACTGACACTGTTCGCGACACCTCCAGGCACCGTTGAAACCCCCAAGGTTTACTCACGTCAAGTCGAGTACTCATCCAAGGATGGCACGGTAGTTCGCATGTTCGTGATTTCACCAACTGAATCACCAACGAATCCACGACCAACAATCCTTTATGGCTACGGCGGCTTTGGCATTCCACTGCAACCCGGGTTTAGTGCCGCGATCCTTGCCTGGGTTGAAGCAGGGGGCGTGTGGGCGATTGCGAACCTTCGCGGCGGTGGCGAGGAGGGTGAAGACTGGCATCGCGCAGGAATGTTGGCCAATAAGCAAAATGTGTTTGATGACTTCCACGCCGCTGCCGAATTCCTTGTTGCCCAAGGCTGGACCAGCAGCCAGCAACTGGGAATTTACGGTGGCTCAAATGGCGGACTCCTTGTTGGAGCGGCAATGACACAGCGACCTGAGCTCTATAACGCCGTCGTGTGCGTTGCTCCACTATTGGACATGATTCGCTATGTTGAAAGTGAACTTGGACCCACTTGGACTGTTGAGTATGGAGATCCGGCCGACGCAGAGCAATTCGGCTGGTTGCATGCCTACTCCCCTTACCATCGGGTCAAGCCCGATACGGACTACCCAGCAACCATGTTTGCAATTTTTGATAATGACACTAGAACCGATCCAATGCATGGGCGCAAAATGGCCGCAATGGTTCAGCGTGAGACAAACGGCACCCGACCGATTTTGGTGCGCACGGAACAAAATGTTGGTCATGGAGCGCGTGCGCTCAATAAGTCAGTTGAGGAAAGTGCCGACACCTTGGCGTTTATGGCTCAGTGGACCGGTCTGACACAATCAGAAACGCAACTTTAGGAGTTCTTGATGGATCTTGATTCAATAACGAATTTCATCGACGAGTTCAACAAAGGTCCCTGGGATGCGCCATTCAAAATCATCCTGATAATTCTTATTTCCCTCGCAGCGTCATCAATTGCAGGGCGCACGATCCGCCGACTGGTAAACCATGCGGTGTCCAATGCGCACCATGTTGGACCCTCCCAGTTGAGAAATCTTGAAGACACTCAAGCATTGTCTTCAACGTTACTTGAGAATCGCACATCACAACGGGCCCATGCACTCGGCTCACTAGCCCGCAGCGCAACCATCATCTTTATTTGGTCCGTGGCCGTCTTGATGATTCTCTCGGAGTTGGGGTTGAATTTGGGCCCACTACTTGCAAGCGCCGGAGTACTTGGCGTCGTTCTTGGATTTGGTGCTCAAACATTAGTAGCGGACTACCTCGCAGGCGTTTCCATGACTCTCGAGGACCAACTGGGAGTTGGCGACGTTGTTGACTGCGGTGTAGTTCTTGGAACCGTAGAAGAGGTGGCACTCCGGTATACGCGAATTCGAGACTTCTATGGTGTCGTTTGGTACGTGCGTAACGGAACAATCTCCTATATTGCCAATCAATCCCAAGGCTGGACCTACGCCGTTGTTGACATAGCACTCCCTTATGACGCAGACCTTGCTGTTGTTGCTCACGTGATTAACACGGCTGGCGAACAGATGGCCGCTGATACGTCGCTAGACAAAATTCTCCTGGACACGCCGGTCTATGCCGGCATGGAAGAGGCTCGGGGCGACGCGGTCGTCGTACGAGTCATGGCAAAGGCTGTGCCTGAACAGCAATTTGTGGCTGCCCGCCTCATTCGTGAGCGCGTAAAAATCTCTTTAGATCGACAGGGGATACATATCCCCCTCAATCACATCACGATCACCGAGCAGCAACCCTCCAGCGCGCCAAATTCCTGAACTCACGCCACACTATTGTCATGTCCGCCGTGAACGATGATCGTCCCATCTATCTGGTCACAGGTGCCACCGGTTATGTAGGTGGGCGCCTTGTGGGGTACTTGATCAGTGAGGGTGCCAGAGTTCGGGTACTTGCACGCCACCCAGAACGCTTACGAGACTTCCCTTGGGCTGACCAGATCGAGGTCGCGGTAGGAGATGCAGGTGACCCTGAATCTCTCCGCGCAGCCATGGCGGGTGTCAATGTCGCCTACTACCTGCTGCACTCCCTGCAGGAAGGCAAACAACTCGAATACGAAGAGGGCCGAATTTCACAGAATTTTGCCAACTGCGCTAAAGAAGCCGGTGTACAGCGGATCGTTTACCTTGGCGGCTTGGCGCCCGATATTGCCGCACACAAGATGTCACCGCACATGCGATCACGGGTTGATGTTGGCCGCATTCTCGGTGAATCTGGGATTCCTACAATTGAATTAAGAGCCGCAATCATTATCGGCTCAGGTTCGGCGTCATTTGAAATGCTGCGTTATCTGACAGAGCGTTTGCCCGCCATGATCACACCTCGCTGGGTTCGGACAAAAACTCAGCCAATTGCAGTCAGAGACGTTTTGCGGTATCTGGTCAAAGCAGCACAACTGCCGCCGGAGATCAGCCGCACCTTTGATATTGGCGGGCCCGATGTGTTGAGTTACCAAGACATGATGCAGGGCTATGCCCGCGCGGCGGGACTCCCCGCCCGACTCATTTTGCCCATCAACCTGCTTTCACCACGCTTGTCAAGTCACTGGGTTGGCCTCGTCACGCCTGTTCCCCGCGCAATCGCACGTCCGCTGGTTCGTTCCTTGAAACATCCCGCGATCTGTCGCGAAGATGACATTAAGCAATACATCCCTGACCCTCCAGACGGCCTAATCCCCTTCGAGAAAGCGGTCAGCCTCGCCCTGACACGGGTGCGCGAGGCTCAAGTCGCAACCCGCTGGTCCAGTGCCAGTACACCAGGGGCGCCAAGTGAGCCTCTTTCAAGTGACCCCGGTTGGGCCGGTGGAACCCTCTATGAAGATGTCCGCGTACTCGATACCACGGCCACTCCCGAGCAATTGTGGGCGGCTGTCGACCGGATTGGTGGCGCTAATGGCTGGTATTCAGCCAGCTTGCTCTGGGAGGTACGCGGGCTCATCGATCGCGCCTTTGGCGGGGTGGGCTTGCGCCGCGGTCGGCGCGATCCCAATCACCTCATGGTGGGCGAGGCAGTTGATTTCTGGAGGGTTGAAGAGCGCATTGTTCCTAAACAACTGCGCTTACGCGCCGAAATGAAAATGCCAGGCCGAGCATGGCTGGAATTCAACGTCAGCGCCAACGAGTCTGGTGGATCTACGCTTACCCAACGGGCCGTTTATTGGCCAAAGGGCCTAACCGGACATATGTATTGGTGGTCCGTCGCGCCATTCCATGCTTTTGTCTTCCCGCCCATGACCCGCCATTTGGTGGAGAGCGCTGAGTCAACACCGCTGACACATGCAACAAAGGAATCAGACACAATCGGGTTGTGACCGATAACACCAGCGCACCCGAACCCAGCCCTTACGACCTGTTCGGGGGGCACGAATTCTTTCAAAGCTTGGTGCACAACTTCTACCAACGCGTGCCCAACGACCCTGTTTTGAGTGCGATGTACCCCTCACAGGATTACGAGGGAGCCGAATGGCGACTTCGGTCATTTCTCGAGCAGTACTGGGGCGGGCCCACAACCTACAGCGAAGAACGTGGTCACCCACGGCTGCGTATGCGGCACGCAGGCTTCCACATTGATGGTGAAGCTCGTGACCGCTGGCTGGCGGTAATGGCAGCTGCCGTTCAGGAACAGGGGATGCCTGCGCACTTGGAAGCCGAGTTGTGGAAGTATCTGGTGGCTGCCGCTTACGGCATGCAAAATGTGCCAGACGAATCACCAGAAATCCAGCAAGAAATACCTATCTCGGAGGTTTAATCGTGCCCTCAGGTGCCAATCAGTGGTGGCGTGACGCTGTCATTTATCAGGTCTACCCACGCTCATTTGCAGACTCCGATGGCGATGGTCTGGGCGACATTCCCGGCATCGTGAGCCGACTGGATTACCTTCAGAATCTCGGTGTCGATGCAGTCTGGATCTCGCCGTTCTATGAATCCCCCTTGCTCGACGGCGGGTACGACGTCACCGACTACCGCATGGTGGATAGCCGCCTGGGTAGCGTTAACGACATTGAAGAACTCATTACATCGGCCCATGATCGTGGCATGAAGGTCTTCATGGACATCGTGCCGAACCATACGAGTAGTTCGCATGCATGGTTCCAAGAAGTCTTGCATTCGGAGCCTGGATCCGCCGCTTGGGATCGATACGTGATCAGAGAAGGCAAGGGTGAGAACAATGAACTCCCACCAACAAACTGGCAGAGCGTTTTTCATGGTGATGCTTGGTCGCCGCTGGTTTTGGCCAACGGGGAAAAAACCAAGTACTGGTATCTCCATATTTTTGATTCCTCTCAACCAGATGTGAACTGGGAAAACCAAGAGGTTCGCGCGGAATTCCTCGACATTCTGCGTTTCTGGTTCGATCTCGGCATTGACGGTTTCCGAATTGACGTCGCGCACGGCCTCATCAAGGACCAAAGCTTCCCTGATGTCGATTACGACTCCATTCCCGAGCAAGAATTACTCGGTGACCCAATTTTCAGCCCATTCTGGGATCAAGACGGAGTTCATGAGGTGTATCGCGAGTGGCGCAAACTCGCCGACACTTATGAACCACCACGAGTTTTCTGTGGCGAGACATGGGCACCAACTCCGGAACGTCTAGCGCTGTACCAGCGTCCGGATGAACTCCATACTTCATTCAACTTTGATTATCTGCGGGCAGGTTTTGACGCAGCAAAGTTGCAGGAGTCAGTTGATTCCACGCTCATCAATCACAAGAAAGTCGGCGCACCAGCCACCTGGGTACTGTCCAATCACGACATTGTTCGACATGCAACTCGTTTAGCACCTGGCCAGAGTGAGCATCCAACCGCGCAACCAACACCAGATGCCGCCAATCACGGATTGGCACGCGCTCGCGCCGCAACTCTGTTCACCCTCGGATTGCCTGGTTCAACATACCTCTATCAGGGAGAAGAACTTGGTCTGCCCGAAGTCCTCGATCTCCCAGGTGATGCCCGACAGGATCCCCTCTGGTTTCGCAGCAAGGGCAAAGAAATCGGCCGCGATGGGTGCCGAGTGCCTATCCCATGGTCAGGCGATATTCCTTCTTATGGTTTTGGCCCTGGTGAACAATCTTGGCTGCCGCAGCCAGAGTTATGGGCCAGCCTGAGTGTGCAGGCTCAGGAATCCGATGACACCACTCTGAACTTCTACCGCAGTGCATTGGCCCGGCGCCGCCAAGAGCCATCGACTGGCGACGGCGACTTTGAGTGGCGCGATCCCAGTGGCGAGGATGACGGAGTGCTCAAGGTGATCGCCTATCGGCGTCCAGATTCGAAGCTACCGTTAACGTGCGTTCTTAATACCAGCGAGCGCAACTTCTCACTTCCCGTCGACTTCGGAACGGAATTGCTTCAGGCATCAGGGCCCGAGGTGGCTCTGGTCGACTCTGATGATGGAGAACACCTTGTGCTTGGACCAGAGACTTGCATCTGGATTCGCGGCTAACTCAGAGAGAGCTCAATTCACAATTCGCAGACCCGTGCGGGCTGCAGGTCCCGTGGCGTACGCGAACACTTGTCCCCGCGGAGTGCTGAGCCGTTTCCATGGACCACATGTGGCCGCGCTCACCTTGACCGGCTCATTCCAGAGCAGTTGAAGGCGAACGGCAGCGTGCAGCATTCGCACTGGCAGCCCGGCCCAGCCTGGACGCTCCCAGATTTCATCCGCTAAGTCAGACATTCCCCGCTCGCCCAAGCCCTTACTGCGACGGTCGAATTCTTCTGCTGCCTCGTTAACAATTGGGACAATGTCGCTAGCCAGAGCTGTCATGGGAATCTGCCAACCATTTGTTGGTGGCATTTCGACCAGGGATGTTCCCGCTAATGATTCAACAGCTTCAAGGGCGTTGAGGTCAATCTTCGGGCTTTGGTCATTCATCAACAGATTTAACAACGAACTTGCATGAACGATTCGATCAAAAGGTGCAGCGCCACCAATTGTGGCTGGCATAGCGATAAATACATGAACATCAAGTGGTAGCGCGGAATAGAAACCAACGGCAGAGGGAGATGTCACTACTCGAAGTACGAGCGATGGTTTCCACTCAATCTGTTTTTCGATGAGACCAACGAGCGTGCGTCGCTCGGTGGCTCCTAGTTCAATCTGCACGAATTACTCCAGTTCAGCGACGGCGAGAAGTGCTTCGCGCATCTTAGGTGGAATGGGCACTGCTTTGTCATTATCAAAGCACACCATGACACTTTCCGCCTCTGCATTAAGAATTCCCTGCTCATTGATGATTCGGTAATTCAGATGATATGACGTACGTCCAATGGCACTTACCCACACTTCAATGGTCAAAGGTTCCAACGAGTAATGAATTGGTTTGCGAAAATCAATTGATTGGTGGGCCATCACTTGACTGAAGTTGACGACTTCGAGGTACCCGATTTCGTGCAACGCCCTGATTCGAGCTTCCTGCAAATAATCAAGGAACACGGTGTTGTTGACATGGCCCAACGGATCCAAATCACTAAACCTGCGAGCAACATGCGTGATGATTACGGTCACTGGCGTTTCCTAATCGCGAGTCAGCTTGCGGTATGTCGCACGATGTGGGCGTGCAGCTTCTTCACCCAATCGTTCGATCTTGTTCTTTTCATAGGACTCGAAGTTGCCCTCGAACCAGAACCATTGCGAGTCGCCTTCGTAGGCCAGGATGTGTGTGGCGATTCGGTCAAGGAACCAGCGGTCATGGGATGTGATCACCGCGCAGCCTGGAAATTCCAGGAGGGCCTTTTCCAAGGAACCAAGGGTCTCAACATCGAGGTCGTTTGTGGGTTCATCGAGCAGGAGAAGGTTGCCCCCCATCTTCAGTGTGAGTGCGAGGTTCAGTCGGTTTCTTTCACCACCGGACAGAACCTTGGCCTGCTTTTGCTGATCTGGTCCCTTGAAGCCAAAAACTGAGACGTAAGCGCGCGATGGCATTTCAACATTGCCCACCTTGATCCAGTCCAGACCATCTGAGACAACTTCCCAGACATTCTTAGTTGCATCAAGACCTGAACGGGTCTGATCCACGTATGACAGCTTGACCGTCTCCCCCACCTTGATCTCACCTGAAGTTGGCAGATTGTCTTTATCAGTGTCACCCGTGGCTGCGGCAACGATCATTTTGAACAGGGTTGTCTTTCCAACACCGTTCGGGCCAATCACACCAACGATGCCATTTCGCGGGAGGGTAAATGAAAGATTGTCAATGAGGAGACGATCATCAAAGCCTTTGGTTAACCCCTTGGCTTCAACAACAACGGAACCCAGACGCGGGCCTGGGGGAATCTGGATTTCTTCCATGTCCATCTTCCGAGTTTTTTCAGCCTCTGTTGCCATTTCCTCGTATCGATCCAAACGTGCGCGCGACTTGGTTTGGCGCGCCTTAGCATTGGACCGAACCCATTCGAGTTCATCAGTCAAACGCTTTTGAAGCTTGACGTCTTTCGCGCCTTCAACCTTCAAACGGGCAGCCTTTGTTTCCAGATAGGTGGTGTAGTTGCCTTCATAGGGGTAAGCACGGCCGCGATCGAGCTCAAGGATCCATTCAGCCACGTTGTCGAGGAAGTACCGATCGTGCGTGATTGCAATAACGGTGCCCGGGTATTTTTCTAGGTGTTGCTCTAGCCACTGGACACTCTCGGCATCCAGATGGTTGGTGGGTTCATCGAGCAATAGCAAACTTGGCTGGCGAAGCAGTAATTGGCATAAAGCAACGCGGCGCTTCTCGCCACCGGATAGAACTGATATGTCAGCATCGCCCGGTGGGCAACGCAGTGCATCCATGGCTTGCTCGAGTTGATTGTCCAAGTCCCATGCATTGCGATGGTCAATTTCCTCCTGCAACTTGCCCATTTCGGCCAACAAGGAGTCGTAGTCAGCATCGGGCTCAGCAAGTTCCACGGAAATCTGGTTAAAGCGGTCAACCATTGCCTTGGTCTCTGAAACACCTTCTTGCACATTCTCGAGCACCGATTTTGACTCATCAAGCTTGGGTTCCTGCATCAAGATGCCGACCGTGAACCCTTCATGCAATTTGGCCTCACCGTTGGAGACATCGTCAATCCCCGCCATGATCTTTAACAGGCTCGACTTTCCCGCGCCATTGGGACCAACGACACCGATCTTGGCGCCCGGCAGGAAGGACAGCGTCACGTTGTCCAAGACAACTTTGTCACCATGGGCTTTGCGCGCTTTTTGCAAGGTATAAATGAACTCGGCCATAGCATGAAAGCCTAGTGTGACAACGAATCACAAGCTTCACGCCCTGACTCAACTAACCAACTGCGACACTAAGGCGTCTATCACACCTCAGTGCCGCAGCGACAAAGGTTAAACCGCAATGATTTCGCCTGTTTCGAGGTCAACGGACTCTTCATTTGATCCCATTTGATCCAAGTAGTCCACTGCATCTTGGCCCAGGACGTCGGCCAACATACGCCGCTCACTTTCTACGACAGACTCACGCTTCACTCGGGTAAACACGGCAGTTCCTCTGGATAGGTCGGGGCCAACGGCAGTTGCCTCAATGTCCACGTAGCGCATCACATGCGTGTGGTCACCGCATTCCTTTTCATGCTCACGACTACGCATGCGACCGTTGACGATCACGGGCATGCCTTTCATGAGACTTGCGGAGGCATTGTGAGCCATGTTGCGCCAACAACTTACCGTGAAGTAGTGGGTATCGCCATCGATCCAACGTTCATTGCCGCGATCAAATCTGCGTGTTGTACTCGCAACCCGAAATGAGGCCACGGCCTCACCCGATGCCGTGAATCGCAGTTCCACATCATTAACCAAATTTCCCAGAACAGTTATTCCAATATCGTTCATCACTTACCTCATCTTCCCTTGTAGCACTTTTATAAGTGCGATTAATGGAAAGGATCAACTAAAGCGTGGTTCGATTGAACCTCAATACTTGAGCTGTGGATGTGGGACAACAAATTTGCAACGTGTGGATATCCACTCAGTCAATTGACTCACTGATTAGCGTCCTTTAACAACTGGCACACTGTGCATGTGCTCACCACAGTCGGTCGCTTTTCTTTAGGCGTTTTTCTTATTTTTGCTGCGCTCGGACACTTTATTTCAGCCAATGAATTTCTCGCCCAAGTCCCGCCATGGATGCCTGCCCCAGAACTTGTGGTTCTGCTCTCCGGCGTTATTGAACTCGTGCTTGGCTGTGCGATCATTTTTTCCCCAAAAAAATGGCTGCCAACGATTGGATGGACAACAGCAGCATTCTTTGTCGCAATTTTCCCTGGAAACCTGTGGCAATATTTCGAAGGCCGGGACGCTTTTGGGCTTGATTCAGATACCGCCCGATTTGCACGATTGATCTTCCAGCCATTACTCATTATTTGGGCGCTCTGGGCCACCGGGGCCTTTACGTCTCGGCGGAATCAAAAACCACCACATGCTGAACAAGAGCCCAACAGTTGAATTCCTGAGTTAGCCCCGCCATCAGCACGTTGACACCTGAGTCATCTCATTTCCACTTATTTTTGATCTTGAATCTACCCGTTTCATTCACCGGGATTGACATGGAGTTCAGCCGTGTGGGAGCAACCATCAACCATAAAGATTCCTGCGGAAAGTGAACGACCCGAGTGCTTTAAGCACTCGGGTCGTTCGCGAACCTCAACAACACTTGAAGTGTTGGTCTTTGTTACTTGCTGGACGGTGCTTCTTCCATTTCGTCTGCGCGGAATTCTGGTGAATCCACAGCACTCTTCTCGCGGGCAATCTTGTAGATCAAGAGACCGAAGAGGCACTTGGCAAGGATGTCAGCGATCGAATAGCCCACTTGTCGAGCCACGAAAGCATCGGCGCCCTCAAATCCGAACATTGGGAACATGTAGGAGATTGGGTAGACACCCCATGTGGCGAGCAGCAACCAGCGAAGGCCATTGACGTCCTTGCCGACCTGCTCTGGCTGTGTCTTGGAGGCTCGAGTGAGCTCGACAAAGAGAATGTAAAGAATGTAGAGGAATGGAATCGTGGAAAGCGCTCCCCAAATTCCCTTTGCCATTGTGTCGGTGGCAAGTTCGCCCGGGTATCCGAGAATGATCATCAACGCTGAGGCCGGGATCAGTTTCATCAAAAGGCTCTTACGTGTCTGGCGAGGAAGTGCCAAAACTGCAATTGCTTCAAAGAGCAACAGTGGCACTGTGAGCAACCAGTCTACGTAGCGGTAGCCCTCGTTGAAGCCCTCACCGTTGACGAGGGCGTAACGCATGGCGTCCGAACTCGCGGCCAGTTCACCCGCGTCAATGGCGACGAAGCTGTGACGGAATGAATCAAAGATTCTGTAGTAATGGTAGGCCGCAATCAAACACACCATTGCCGAGACGACAAGTGCTTGACGGTACCGTGCAAGTACGCGACCTTGGACAACCAAGAGAAACACAAAAGTCACCAGCATTGACGCCAATGCGAGTGACAGCACGTTATATACGGTTTGAAATTGGTTATAAGAGAGTTCAAAAACTTCCATCGAAAAAGCCTCCATTTGTTCGCTATTTGCGTACATGAATTTCTCCACGACTTCTCAGTCGCTTTGCTGCAGGCCAAGCATCCACCTCAGCAGTCGCTCCCGCAACCTAAACACGCCGAGTGGGCTAAATGTTCTATTTGCCTGATTTAAGGTGAATTGTGCTTTTTTTATATCATTTGCCTCCCAAGAGGGACCCGCCTCAAACAAACTTGTCACTTTGGGATACTTGCTCGGCTCCACAGAGCATGCGCCCGTAGCTCAACGGATAGAGCAACCGGTTTCTACCCGGTCGGTTGGGGGTTCGATTCCCTCCGGGCGCACTTCAATCGATTATGTGAAAGGGCTATATCGCAGTCTTCTCCTTTTTTGACGGCAACTCTGACTGGCACGGCAATTCGGGTGGCACCGGATGCGCGAGGCTGGCCAAGCGCCTTCATCTCCGCGGGCATCTCCTCGGGCATCTCCGCGGGCATCTCCTCGGGCATCACCATTGGCGTAGCCAAAGACTCTTGC